>DATAGA010000245.1:0-3627 GCA_036257215.1 Myxococcota bacterium | reverse complement strand
GACACGCCGCTGCGAAAGACACCTCGTCGCATGTTCCCCTCCGGTCCCGACGCGCGCGCTCGCTTCTGCGAACGCGGGTGCCGGACTCCGGCGGCTGCAAAGCAAGGGGCGTGCCGCCATCCGCGCGCTTTCTCGCGACCGATTCGGGCCGATTCGAGCCGCGCCATTCCGTTCGCTGCACGATTCGGGGGCGACGCTGCTCGATCGAGGAGCAGCCGCCTGCGCCGAGGTCGACGCATGCGCAGGGAACGGCACGCCGTCAGCCCGCGCCGGCGCCCGGCCACGACCCGCGCGCGTCGAGCCACGCGAGCGTTCTCGGGCACGTGGCGGCGCGACCTTCGCGGCGCGCCCGCGCCAGGAGCGCGAGATCCTCGGCGACGTCCACGTCGAAGCCCGGCGCGAGGAGCGCGCTGCGCAGGCCGCGGGCGCGCGCGTGCGACAGCGTGTCGTCGAGCACGCGCTCCGTGCTCATCGGATGGTCGAAGAGGCCGGGCACGGCGGTCCGCAGCGCGACCAGGTTGTAGCCGCCGTCGGGATCAGGGGAGAGCGCGAGGTCGGCCTCGGCAAGCGCGGCGAGCGCGGCGCGCAGCTCGTCGCTCGCGAGCACCGGGCTGTCGCTCCCGCGCAGGAGGAGCGGCGCGAAGCCCTCGGCGGCGAGCTCCGCCGCGGCGTGCTCCATGCGCGCGCCGAGGTCGGGGCCGCGCTGCGGCCGCACGCGAAAGCCCGGCGGCGTCCGCCGCGCGAGGCGCTCGCACGCGTCCGCCGGCGTGGCGTAGAGGAAGGGCGCGAGGCCGAGCTCGGCGGCGGCCGCGGCGCTCGCCTCGAGCACGTCGTCGAGCATGCAGGCGTAGAGGGCCGCGGCCTCGTCCGGCGCGAACGGCGGGCACAGGCGCGTCTTCACCGCGCCGGGGCGCGGCTCCTTCGCGAAGACGACGAGGGCGCCGCTCAAGCGGCGTCGGCGACGAAGGGCAGCTCGCTCACCCGCGCGGCGACGCCCTCGGCGTCGAGCGCCGTGCCGGGCTGCGCGTCGGCGGCGCGGACGAAGCCGAGGCCGATTGCGCCCCAGCGCGGCGAGGCGGCGACGCTCGTGACGGAGCCGACCTCGCGTCCGCCGGCGCGGAGCGGTGCGCCCGTCGCCGCGCCCGGCGCGTCGAAGCGCAGCCCGACGAGGAGGTGGCCCACGCGGCCGCGCGAGCGCATGCGCGTCACCACCTCCTGTCCGGTGTAGCAGCCCTTCGTCTCCGACACGGCGCGCTCGAGGCGCACCTCGGCCGGGAGCGCGTCGAGCGTGAGCTCGCGCCCGTAGCGCGGGACCCCCTGCTCGACGCGCAGCAGCTCGAGCGTGTCCGCGCTCGCGGCGACGACGCCCTGGGCGCGGCCGGCCGCGAGCAGCGCGTCGCGCAGCGCCGGGCCTTCCCCCGCCGGCGCGAGCAGCTGCACCGCCGGAAGGCCGGAGAGCGAGTACGCGGCTGCGAGTGCGGTCCGCCCGGCGATCGCGACCTCGGCCGCAGCGTCGTCGGCGAGCGCGAGCGGCGCACCGGCGGCGGCCGCAAGCACGGCGGCGGCGGCGGGCCCTTCGAGCGCGAGGCGGTCGTAGCGGTCGCTGCGGTCGGCCAGCTCGACGTCGTCCGCGACGACGTAGCGGGCGAGGTGCGCGAGCGCGGGCGCGACGGCGTCGCGCTCGAGCTCGAGCAGGAGGCTCTCGGGGCGCGCGAGCACGTGCACCTCGGCGACGATGCGGCCCTCGCGCGTCAAGATCAGCGCGTGGCAGCCCGAGCGCGGCCCGCTCGCGGAGAGCGCCTTCACGTCGCCGCTCACCATGCCGTCGAGCCAGCGCACGCGGTCGGCGCCGTGCAGCTCGACGACGCCGCGCGCCGGCAGCTCGAAGAGCGCGGCTCCCGCGCGCGCCGCGGCGCTCTCGGCCGCGACGGCGCTCCTCGCCGCGACGTCGCTCACGGCGCGCCCCCGGCCACGACGCGCGCCGCGATCGGCGCGCCGGCGCGCTCGGGCAGAGCGAGCGCGCCGTAGAGCCGCTGCGCCTTCGCCTCCTGCGCGGCGTGCCACTCCGCGTAGCGCGCGCGGGCCACGTCGAAGTCCGGCTCGTTGTCGACGTCGACGCCGCACCCGCCGGCCTCGGTCACGACGAAGCGAAAGTCCGTCTTGAGGAGCCGGCCGCAGACGCGCTCGATGCGCGAGAAGGGCAGCGCGCGGGCGAGCCGCTCGGCGAGGCGCGGGAAGCCGTTGCGCTCGAGCACGCTCGTCAGGTGGAGGCGCGCGTACGCGCGCATCACCGCGAACCCGCCGCCCTCGCTGCGCAGGAGCCGCCAGGCGAGCCCGAGGATCGGGCGCAGCTGCTTCTGGTAGCGGTGCTCGTACATCTCCTCGATGTAGTGTCGGTTGCCGAGCTTCGCCGGCCGCACGAGGTGCAGGTTGCTCTGGCGCATGCGCCCGTCGCCGGTGACGAAGTACGCCATGTGGATGCCGGGCTTGCCCGGCTCGGGGTAGAAGTCCTCCATCGACTCCGCGGTCACGAGGCCGAGCGCGTAGTCGCAGTCGAGCGCGTCGGCGCGCCGCGCGAACTCCGCGATCTCTTCCGCGGTGGCGAAGGGGAGGTCCGCCGAGACGTAGAGCACCTTCTGGTCGACGTCGGCGGGGCCCGCGGGGTCGCGGCCGCCGGGCGGGGCGCCGGGGAGGAGCCGCCGGTAGGTCTCCCACGCGTTCTCGTAGAGGTTGCGGAACTGCGGGACGATGACGAGCGGCTTGCGCAGCTCGCGCACGACCGCGTCGTCGCCGAGGACCTTCTCGAGGCGCGCCGCGTCGCCGACGACGAACACCTCCGACACCTCGGGAATGCGCTGGAGCAGCTGCACCGCCTGCGCCACGAGCGGCTGCTCGCCGATGGCGAGGTACGCCTTGCTCTCGCCGTGGATCGCCCTGGCGGCACCGCGATCCCCCGCGGCGACGACGGCGGGGACGCGCATCCTAACCGTCGCGCTCCTCGAGCACGAAGATCACGCGCAGCGTGACCAGGTACTCGGTGATGACGCCGTCTTCGACGCGCGCCTTCTCCTCCACCACCTGGAGCCCGGTGATGTGACGCAGCGTCTTCCGCGCGCGCTCGAAGCCGCGCTCGATCGCGTCCTGCCAGCTCTCCGGGGACGCCGCCGTGATCGTCGAGACCGAGGCCACCGCCATGGCGTCACCAGTGGAGCCCGGTCTCCGGCGCCATGTCGAAGTGCAGGCGCAGGCGCACCCGGTACTCGACGATCGCCTGGGCCTCGACCTTGACCCGCTTCTCGACCACCTCGATGCCGGTGATGCCGCGCAGCGTCCGGTTGGCGCGCGCGATCACCTGCCGCGCCGCGTCCTCGAAGGACTCGGGGGAGGAGCCGATGAGCTCGTTGACCTTGGCGACCCACATCGGAGACAGCGTAGTGGACCCGCGGGGAGCCGACACGCCGCCGCGGCGCGGGATGGCGCGCCGGCGCGCCGCGCCGGTAGGCTCCGCGTAGCGCCGACGCACCGGCGCGAGGAGAGGCGGATGGCGAGCTGGGCTCGAAGCGCTCTTGCGGCGGTCACCCTCGCGGCGCTCGTCGGGGCCGGCTGTCAAGCGGGCGCGAAGAAGGC
>DATAGA010000235.1:0-9768 GCA_036257215.1 Myxococcota bacterium | reverse complement strand
GACGTCGCCGCCTCGTGGCTCGAGCAGGCGGGCCGGCTCTCTGGCTGGAACGAAGGCCACGAGTACGCGCCGCACCCGATCGCGAGCTCGCCGATCAGCGCGGACGACGGCGACCTCGAGTAGGCGCGGCGGGCGCGCGCTACGCGCGGCGAGCGCTCACTTGCCCCAGGTGAAGTAGGTCCAGGCGGCCTGCGCGGCGAGGTCGACCCACTTCGCCATCTGCTTGTAGCGGGCGTTCGGGTCGGGGTACCACGGGCAGCGCTCGTGCCGCGCGACGGCGAGCCGCTCGATCTGCTCTTCCATCGCCTTCTCCCAGAGCGGGTTGGCGCGGTCCTGGGCGCGCTCGACGTCCCGCGCGTAGCGCTCGATCTGCTTCGTCATGCGCGTGCACTCGCGCGGCTCGCGCTTCGCCACGTTGTACTGCGCGAGCGCGGGCGCGACCGCGAGCAGCGCGGCGAGCGCGAAGGCGACGAAGCGCATGGCGGTCCCCTCCCCCGTGCGGTCTGGCTCCCCTGCATCGGCAGGCCCGTCCCCCAGGTGAAGCCAGCGCCGTCCCCGCGGGGGCACCGCGGTTTCGGCGCTACAGCCGGTCGCGGATCGCGCCCGCGGTGCGGTGGGCCAGCGCCATGCCGGTCAGCATGGGATTCACCGACGTGCAGCGCGGGAAGACGCCGGTGTCGGCCACGTAGAGGTTGTCGAGGTCGTGGCAGCGGCCGAGCTCGTCGACGACGCCGCGGCGCGGGTCGCCGTGCATGCGCGTCGTGCAGAAGGCGTGGGTCGAGCCGGAGACGAGGTCGGTGGCGCGCCAGGTGCGGCGCGCGAGGATGCCTGCCGCCTCCCGCGCGGGCAGCTCGTCGGGCAGCCCGTGGATGCCCGGGATCACCTTCTCCGCGCCGGCCGCGGCGAAGATGTCCGCGAGGACGCTCGCCGCGCGTCCGAGCAGCGGCACGTCGTCCGGGTGGAACTCCCACGTGATGACCGGGTCGAGGCCGCCGCTGCGGCGCGGCCGCACCGTGCCGAGCGAGCGATGGCACGAGAGGATCGCGTCCCACGTCGCCGAGCGCGGCAGCTCGGCCAGGCGCCGCAGCAGCGGCACCCCCATGCCCGGCATGCGCAGCGCGAGCGCCGTCGGCGGCGCCCAGAACGTCTCGAGCTTGAAGCCCTCTTCGAGGAACGCGAGGCTCTGGTAACCCTGCGTCGCGCCGAACTCGGGTCGCACCGGCTCCGCGAAGACGCCGGTCACCATGGCACCCGGGTGGAACTGCAGGTTGCGTCCCACCTGGCCGGAGCGGTTGGCGAGGTCGCCGCTCCTTTGCAGCAGGACCGGCGTCGCCATGCACCCCGCGGAGAGGACGACGACGCGGGCGTCGACGCGCACGCGCGCGCCGAGCGGGCCGCCGAAGGGCGCGACGACGCGACCCTCGACGCCGAGCGCGCGCGTCCCCTCAGCGCGCACGCGCTGGACCTGCACGGAGGTCAGCACGCGCGCGCCCGCGCGCAGCGCCGCGGGCACGTAGGAGAGGTCCATCGACTGCTTCGCACGGCTGCGGCAGCCGGTGAAGCACTCGCCGCTGCCGCGGCAGCCGCGCACGTTGCGCGCGATCGGCTCGGACGAGATCCCGAGGGCCCGGCAGCCGTCGCGGAAGAGCAGGTTGCGCGGCCCCTGCACGTCGTCGGGGGTCGGCGCGATGCCGAGGAACTCCGAGACGGCGTCGAAGTGCGGCTCGAGGTCCTTGCGCGTCGTGCGCGCGAGCTCGTAGCCCTCGCACCAGGCGTCGAACACGAAGGGGGGCGGGCGCACGCAGATGGCGGAGTTGACGAGGGAGCCGCCGCCGAGGCAGATCGCCTGGAGGGTCGGCATGACGTAGCCGCGCGTCGCGCGCAGTCCGCCCTCGCGCATGGTGCGCGCCATGGAGCGCGCGCCGTCGAGCACGAAGTCCTCGGGCGTGAACGGCGGACCTTCCTCGAGGAGGACGACGCGCCGACCCGCCTCGGCGAGCTCCTTGACGACCACCGCGCCGCACGGCCCGGACCCCACGACGACGACGTCGGCTTCCTCGCGCACGTCGCCCGCGTAGTCGGCGAAGACGCGCAGCTCGCCGGCGCTCGCGCTCACCGCGGCGCCTCGAGGGCCGGGCCCGTGAGCCGCGGCCCGTCCGGCGCGAGCGGCCGCCCGTCGCTCGGCGCCGTCACGGTGCGGTGTCGGATCGCCGAGCGCGGCTGCCCGATCCGCGGGTAGAGGAGGTCCGCCTCCACGACCGGCGTCTCGACGGCATACGGCGTGAGCCCGAGCGCCGCGAGCACGGCGGGGTCGGCGACGTAGCCGTTCGTCAGCAGCGCGCGCAGGCTGGTGAACACGAGGCGCCGCGGGAACAGGGGGCTCGTGCGCCATCCGTCGAGGACGGCCCCGCGCTGCTCGAGGGAGAGCGCGGAGAAGCGCCGGCGGCCCCGCGGCGGCGGCGCCGGGAAGACGAGCGTCGCGTGCTCGACCAGCGCGAAGAGGAGCCGCATCAGGCGTCGCATGCGCGCCGGCACGAGCGCGAGGTAGCCGTCGAGGCTCGCCGTGACGCCGGCCGCGCGGCCCGAAGGGAGCGGGCCGCCGGGCGGGAACATCGCCTCCGCCGCCGCGTCGAGGAAGGCCGCCTCCCGGCGCGCGAGGGCGTGGCACCCCGGCGCGGTCGCATAGCCGAGCCAGAAGCGCGCGGCGCCGGCGGCCGCCAGTGCGCCGGCAGCGAGCAGTCCAATGAGGGCAAGGAGCGAGCCCATGGTGGCGAGTCTAGTGGCTCAAGACCCTCCGGCGCCGGACCGATCCGGCCGCCGTGGGCTCGACTGCCCTGATTCCGCTCGGCTTCGCGGTGGTGGCGTTCCAGTTCGGCGCGGTGAACGCGTGGCTGTGGCGCGAGCGCCGCAACGAGCCGTCGCACCTGTGGCTGGCCGTCACGGCGGTCGGCGTGGGCCTCGTCTGCGCGGGCGACGGCATGCTGTACCACGCGTCCGACCTCGCCGAGGCGCAGCTCTGCCAGCGCCTCCAGTTCGCGAGCGCGGCGCTCGTGATCGTGGGCTTCCTGCGCTTCGCCTCCTCGTTCCTCGGCGTGGCGCAGCCGATCGCCGACGCGTTCGGAACCGCCGTGGCGCTCGGGGGCGGACTCCTCGCCGCCACCTCGGACGCGGTCTTCGACGGCACGCTGAACTACAACGTCGTGCCGGGTCTGGCGGGCCAGAGCTTCGCCTACGCCGGTCTCGGCCCAGGCGGAAAGCTGCTGTTCGGCGCCTACGGCGTGCTGTTCGTGCACGTGATCGGCTTCTTCGCCCGTCACCTCGGCCGCGTGCGCGACTTCCGTGCGACGATCCTCTCGGCGCTGTGCGTCTGGGGCACGTGCGCCACGAACGACATGGCGCTCACGCTCGGGCTGTACTCGGGCGCGAAGCTGACGGGGCTCGGCTACTGCGCGTTCCTCACCGCGTTCTCCGCGATCCTGCTGCGCCGGTTCGTGCGCTCCACGGAGGCGGTCGAGGAGCAGGCGGAGACCCTGCAGCGGCTGGTCGAAGACCGCACCGAGGAGCTCCGTAAGAAGGACCTCCAGCTCGCCCACGGGCAACGGCTCGCGACCGTCGCGACGCTGGCCGCGAGCTGCGCCCACGAGATCAACAACCCCGCCGCCTACGTGACCTCGAGCCTCAACCGGCTCGCCGAGCTGTGGAAGAGCGAGCGACCGGACTCGAACGTGGAGTTCGACGAGATCCTCGGCGAGTGCCGCGAGGGCGTCGAGCGGATCCGCTCCACCGTCGGCGAGCTCCTCTCGTTGGCGCGCGAGAGCGACGGCGAGCGCGCCGCGCTCGACCTCGTCGACGTCGTCCAGCACGCGCTCGCCGTCGCGCGCAACGAGGCGCGCTACCGCGTCGAGATCGCGATGGCGCTGCGGCCGGTCCCTCCCGTCCTCGGCGACGCGCGTCTGCTCGGTCAGGTCGCGCTGAACCTGCTGCTCAACGCCATCCGCGCGGCCGCCGCAGGCGGCTCGCGCGAGCCCCGCGTCGCGGTGGAGACGTCGTGCGAGGACGGCTGGGTCCGGCTCCTCATCCGCGACAACGGACCCGGCATCCCCGAGGCGCTGCGCCCGCACCTCTTCGACCCGTTCGCGGCGCGGCGCGAAGCGCCGGGGGGCGGCGGCTTCGGCCTCGCCGTGTCGCACCAGATCGTGACGAGCCACCGCGGGCGCCTCGCCCTCGAGAGCGGGCCGGGCGGAACGGTCGCCTCGGTGGAGCTGCCGCGGGCCGGCGCGCTCGAGCCGACCGCTCGGACGCTCGAATAGGACCCCGTGGCGTCGCGGCGGCCGATCGAGATCGACTTCGAGGAGGACGAGCGGGGCGCGGGACCGCTCGCCCGGTTCGAGCGCGACCTCGGCCGCGGGCTCCTCGACGAGGGCCTCGTGACCGCCGTGGAGCTCGAAGAGGCGCGCGCGCGCCAGGCGGGCGCGGGCGGCCGGCTCACGACCTGCCTGCAGGAGCTCGGCCTCGTCGACGAGGCGCGCCTGCGCGCGCTCTGCAGCCGGCTGCTCAGGGTGCCCGCTGCGCTGCCCGCCGACGTCGCGTCCGCGCCCGCGGCGGTGCTGGGGCGCGTCGAGCGCGAGCTGGCGCTGCGCTACCGCGTCGTCGCGTACGCGCAGAGCGGGAGCGCGCTCCTCGTCGCGACCTCCGAGCCCTGGCGCCTGCCGCTGCTCGACTCGCTGGCGGCCCGCGCGGGCGGCCCCGTGGAGCCGCGCTTCCTCGACGAGGGCCCGCTCGCGCGGCTCCTCGGCCAGCTCTACGGCGCGGCGGTCGACCCGCGCTTCGCCCCGGAGCTTCCTCCGCTGCGGCCGGGACGCCCGAGCCCGCGGGCGCGTGCCGCGGCAGCGGCCGAGTCCACGCCGCCGCCCGAGCTGATGACCGAGACCGGCTTCGCGGCGCTCTACGAGCGGGGCGCAGCGGGCGCGGGCGCCTCGTCGCCGCGACCGCAGCGAGCGAGCGCCGCGCCCGAGGCGGGCGGCGCAGCGCCCGAGGCCCGCGCGGGCCGCGACACCGTTGCGCTGGCGCGCGGCGCAGATGCGCAGGTCCGACGGGCGAGGCTCGATCCCGCGCGGCTGCGCCCGCTCGCCTCGCTCGACGAGGCGCGCAGCGCGCTCGCCGCCGCCGGCGACGCGGAGCAGGTCGCCTGGCTGCTCGCGCGCGTCGCGCTCGGCGCGCGCGCCGACGAGCTGGCCGCGTTCGCGGCCGAGGCGATCGCTGCGCTCGCGCGGGTCGCCGCCGACGCGCGTCAGGCGTCGGTGGACTCGACGCGCCCCCCGTCCGGCGTCTCGAGGCGCACGCCGGGGACGGGCACCGGCCGGTAGAGGGCCGCGGCGCCCGCGCGGCGCAGCGCGTCCTCGAGCGGGCGCGCGTCGGCCGCCGTCCAGAGCGCCACGATCGTGCCTCCGTCGCCCGCGCCCGCGAGCTTCGCGCCCGGCGCGCCCGCCGCGAGAGCGGCCTCGATGAGCCGCTCGTTCGGCGCGCCCGAGCCGCCGATCGCGCGCACGAGCGCGTGGTTCTCGTTCATGTGCCGGCCGAGCTCGCCCCAGTCTCCGCGCAGCAGCGCCCGGGTCCCGAGGCGGCCCAGCTCGGCCGAGCGCTCCATCGCGCGGCGCACGTCGGGCTCGCCCGCGAGCCAGCGCGCGCGGATCGGGCGGTGGACGCGGTCCGAGGAGTGTCGCTTTCCCGTGTAGGCGAGCACGAACGGGAGCGGGGCGTCGACGGGCTCGAGCCGCGCGAACGGCTCGGTCGCGGCCGAGCCTTCGGGCGTCTTGCCGGCGAACTCGACGTGCGCGAAGCCGCCGAAGGTGCAGAGGTACTGGTCGACGTAGCCGCACGTGACGCGCAGCCGCGTGCGCTCGATCTCGCGCGCCTCCTCGGCGAGCGCGTGCAGCGAGTCGGGCTCGGCGCCCCGCCAGGCGCGCAGCGCGCGCAGCAGCGCGACGACGAGGGCGGTCGAGCCGGCGAGGCCGCTCTGCAGCGGAACCTCCGTCGCGTAGCGGATGCGCGCCCGCGGGAGCGGCGGGCCGAGGCCGGCGAGCACCGCGCGGGCCACGTCGAAGACGTCGCCGCAGAGCGCGAGGTCGGCCTCCTTCTCGAGGCGTCGCTCCGAGCCCGCCGCCTCGACCACGGTCGCGTCCGCGGAGACGAGCTCGACGCGGGCCCGCAGCGGCACGGTGCACGCCAGCGTGCAGCCCCCGTACTGGTCGCTCGGGTTCCCGATCAGGTTTGCGCGGGCCGGGGCCGAGCAGGCGAGGACGCGGGCGGCGCTCACCCCCACGCGAGCGTCACGTGCGCCTGGCCCGTGCCGTCGAGCGCGACGCGGACGCGCCAGCGCCGCGCGCCGCCCTCGTACGCGAGCTCGAGCGGCTCGCCGCGCCCGCCGGCCGTGCCGTCGCTCGCGGCCGGAGTCCAGCCGCGCGCGCTGCGGGGCGCGCGCGCCGCGTAGCCCTCCACCGCGACGACCTCGCCCGGCGCGCCGAGCACGTCGAAGCCGACCTCGCCGTCCTCTGCGCGCACGCCGGCGACGCGGCGGTCGCCGAGCGTCGCGTACTTCGACACGTCGCCGAAGACGGCGACATCGCCCGGAAGGAGCGGGCAGAGCACCCGAAAGCCGAAGTCCTGGTACGCGAGGCTCTCCTCGAAGCCGCCGTCGGCGGGCTGGAGCTCGTAGCTGCCGCGGCGCCAGTCGTACACGGCGACCGGACCTGCCGGGCGCGCGGCGCCGAGCTCCTCGAAGCGCACGCGCAGCGCGAGCGGCTCGCCGCTCTGCTTGGAGGCGTAGCTCGCGTTCAACGACACGACGTACACCCCGCGGCCCGCCGGGTGCGCGGACGACGCCTCCGCGACTAGCGGCTCGGCGCCGAAATAGCCGCTCGCGCGGTAGCAGCGCTCGAGCGCCGCGAGCGGCTCGTCGGGCTTCACGAGCACGCCGTCGGGCCGGCAGGTGCGCAGCACGAGCTCCCGCCGCGTGTGGCCGATCTGGTCCCCGATGCCGACCGGCCCGGCGGAGAGCGCGGCGAGCAGCGATTCCGCCTCGGAGAGCGGATCGCCGAAGCCCTCCGGCGTCTTCTCGTGGGAGAGGAAGACGTCCTTGTACGGCCAGAGCCCGAGCGCTCGCGCCAGCGCGTTCCCGTGCAGGAACCACACCCAGTTCAGGGCGTTGTCGAAGAGGTAGCGGTAGTCCCCGCTCGTACGGATGGAGCCGATCTCGCCGAGGTTCACGCTCTCGGCGAAGTCCGCGGGCGAGGCCATGCACCACTGGAGCGTGAGCCCGCGGCGGGCCGCCGCCGTGTCGAGCGCGCGCTGCCAGGCGGCCGCGCGCCCGGGCGCCTCGCGCAGCCCGCGCACGCCCAGGAAGCTCTCGACCAGCCAGTCCTGCTCGTACGTGACGGCGCCCCAACCCGCGGCGCTCTCGAGCAGCCGCTCGAAGAGCGCGCTGTCCTGCGGGTGCGCCTGCGCGCCGTCGCGCCACGCCTCGTGGTGCTCGAAGTACGGCGAGCGCGCGGAGAAGTGGCGGCTGTGGAGGCAGAGCGGGCGCCCGCCGGTCCTGCGCCGCAGTGGCTCGAGCCCGTCCGGGAAGAGGTCCTCGCGCGGCTCCCAGCGCAGCATCCCCGTCGGCGGGACGACCGGCGCCCCTTCCGCGCTGACCGATCGCAGCTCGGCGTGCGGGTAGAACCAGCTGTCGAGCTGCAGCGAGGCCACGGGGACCTCGTTCGCGGCGAGGTCGTCGAGCGCGCGCCCGAGCGTCTCGGTGTAGTCGCAGCCCGGCGCGGTCCGGTAGTAGTACACCGCGCCGTTGTCGGTCCAATAGGAGAGCGACCCGACGAGAGGATCGGCGTAGCGGCCGCGGCGCCGCGTGCCCGCGCGCGCCTGCAGCAGCGCTCCCCACGCGTCGAGCAGCGCGCGCACACCCGAGCCCGCGAAGAGCGCGAGCTCGCTCGCGAAGCCGGCGGGCACGGCGTCGAGGTCGCCGTGCCAGCCGAGCCGGACGCCCTCGTCGGCACCCCCGTCCGCCGCGGGCACCGCACCGATCTGCTCGTGGAACGCGTCGAGCGGGGCGAACAGCAACGCGCCCACGGGCGCGAGCGCGGCGAGCGGCAGCAGTGCGCGCGGGCGGTGCGGCGCGAGGACGAACCCGCCGAAGTCGGCGTCGCCGTGGGCCGGGTACGCGAACTCGGCGAGCTGGTGGCCGAAGCTGGCGAGCCCCGCCGGCGCGGCGCCCGCCGCGCGCTCCCGCGGACGCAGCCACGGGAACGCGAGGCGCGGCTCCGTGAGGGCGCCGGTCGCGAAACCCCGCAGGTCGCGCCGGGCTTCGGTGCGGAAGACGAGGAGCGCGTGCTCGCGATAGGCGCGCACGCCGAGCCGCAGCGGGAGCGCGTCCTGCGCCAGCTCGACGGCCTCGTAGGCGCCGAGCCAGTCGGCGCCCTCCGCGGCCGCGCTCGCGGAGACCTCGAGCGCGCGCCGCGGCCCGCCGGCCTCGTACAGCCCGACGTCGAGCGGCCCGAGCCAGTCAGCCGCGCCGCGCCAGGCCAGACGCAACCGCCGTCGCCCGTCCCGCCGCAGCTCGAGCCCGTCGGCCGCCGCGACCAGGGTTCCCTCCGCCACGCGGCCAGCGTACCAGCGCAACAGTGGCGGCCGCAGGGCTGGACGGGCCGCCGTCCGTCCGATACTTTGTATGGGTACACTACTTATTATGTAGTGTAACAAACTTGGAACAATCCCGACTCGAAGGAAGCCGCAAGGCTCCCTCGACGAGGAGACGCCGTGGAGACGACGCACTACCCCGCCAGCGCGCGCACCGAAGTCCGGCGGCTGCCCGAGCGCGGCAGCCTCGAGCGCGCTCTCGTCCACGCGATACTCGACGAGGGTCTCGTGTGCCACGTGGGTCTCGCGACGCCCGAGGGCCCCGTCGTCATCCCGACGCTCTACGCGCGCGACGGCGAGCGGCTGTACCTGCACGGCTCGCCGGCGAGCCGACTCCTGCGGACGCTCTCGCGCGGCGCGCCGGTCTGCATCACGGTGACGCTCGTCGACGGGCTCGTGCTCGCGCGCTCCGCCTTCCACCACTCGATGAACTACCGCTCCGCCGTCCTGTTCGGCCGCGCCCGCGAGGTGGAGGAGATCGAGGAGAAGCGGCGCGCGCTCGGGATCCTCGTCGAGCACGTGATCCCGGGCCGCACCCCGGACACCAGGCCGCCGAACGACTTCGAGGAGCGCTACACGCGCGTGCTCGCCTTCGAGATCGAGCAGGCCTCGGCGAAGGTGCGCAGCGGCGGCCCCAAGGACGACGAGGCCGACCTCGCGCTGGGCCACTGGGCCGGCGAGATCCCGCTCCGGCTCGTGCCGGGCGCGCCGGTCCCGGATCCCGTACTCGCGCCCGGCGTCGCGCCGCCGCCCTACGCCGTCCGCTACGAACGCCCGCGGCGCTGAGCGACGCGCGCCCGCCGAAGCGACCCGGTTGCTAGCCTCTCCCACTTCGGGAGGCGGCTGCGCGTGCGGATCGGCGTGATGAGCGACACGCACAACCACCTGGCGAACGTGCGCGCGATCGTCGCGCTCCTGAACGCGGCCAGGGTGGAGCGGGTCGTGCACACCGGCGACATCACGCAGGCGAAGACGCTCGACGCGCTCGCGGGCCTCGAGGCGCCGCTCTTCGGCGTCTTCGGCAACAACGACCTCGAGCGTCCCGCGCTCGACGCGGCGATCGCGCGCCACGGCTTCCAC
>DATAGA010000181.1:0-1830 GCA_036257215.1 Myxococcota bacterium | reverse complement strand
GAGAGCGCCTTCTCGGTGACCTCGCGCGGAATGTACGCCGCGGGATCCGCGGTCGGCGCGAAGGGATCCACCGAGCTAGCCGCGGAAAGCGCCGGCGAGACCGCGGCTATCCGGTTCCGGCGTGTAGGGCGATCGCGAGGGGGTCGTGGGTCGCACCGCTAGAGCGCCGCGCGCAGCGCCACGAGCTCGTCGCGGATGCGCCGCAGGGCGTCGCGAACCGCCGCGGTGTCCCCGCGCTGCGGGGCGCCGCTCCGGCCGACGGCTCCGCCCCCCGCCGCGCCCGCGCCCCCCGGACCCGCGCTCTCGACGCTCGCTGCGGCGAACCCCGGCGCGAGGGGGACGACGTTCGCCGGGGTCGCGATCGCCGCGGGGCTCGGCGCGGGCCCCAACGCGACGGCTCGCTGCGCGCCGAGCGCCGCGGCGCCGTCGGTCGCCGCCTCGGACTCGCCGCCCTCGAGCGCCCGCGCCAGGCCGAGCTCGCGCAGTCGCCGCCTCGCGCCCGCGATGGTGTAGCGCTCCTCGTAGAGGAGGCGGCGGATCAGGTCGATCACCTCGATGTCGCGCTTGCGATAGAGGCGCTGCTTCGAGCGGCTCTTCGCCGGCGCCATCCAGCGGAACTCGCTCTCCCAGTAGCGGAGCACGTGCGGCTTCACGCCCGTCACGCGGCTCACGTCGCCGATGCGGTAGTAGCGCCGCTCGTCGAGCGTCTCGAGGGACGTCGCCCGGCGCGGACCGCGCGCCCGCGAGCGGGAGCCGCGCGTCCGCCCGCCCTGCCCCCGACCCCGGTCGGCGTCGCTCATCCTGCTCCCGTCCCGCGCCCGCGCGCCCCGCTCAGTCGGCCGAGCCGGCCCCCGCCTTCGGCGCCGCCTCCTGCTCGTCGTTCAGCACGTTCTTTAGCACGAGACTCGGCTTGAAGGTGAGCACTCTTCGCGCCGCCAGGCGGATCTCCTCACCCGTCTGCGGGTTGCGCCCCTTGCGGGCGTTCTTCTCGCGGACCACGAAGTTGCCGAAGCCGGAGATCTTCACCTTCTCCCCCGCCGCGAGCGTCTCCTTGATGATCTCGAAGACCTTCTCGACCAGCTCGGCGGACTCCTTCTTCGAGAAGCCGACCTTCTCGTAGATGTGCTCGACGATCTCGGCCTTCGTCATGTGCTCCTCCGAGGCGGCCTAGCGCAGCTCGCCGCCAAAACGCTGGGACAGATCCTTCACGACGCGCTCGACGATCCGGCTCACCTCGGTGTCGGTGAGCGTCTTGTCGGAGCGCTGCAGCTCGAGCCGGAACGCGAGGCTCCGCTTGCCCGGCGGCACCCCGCGGCCCTCGTAGCGATCGAATACGGTGACCGACTGGAGGACCGGCCCCGCGGTCTTGCGGATGGCCTCCAGCACGTCGCCGGCGGCGACGTCCTCGTCGAGGAGGAACGCCAGGTCGCGGCGCACCTTCGGCTGGCGCGAGAGGTCGCGGTAGCGCGGCTGCGTCCGCGGCGCGCGCGCGAGCGCGCCGAGGTCGAGAACGAGCACGGCGACCGGGACGTCCAGCTCGAACGCCGCGGCGGTCTCGGGATGCAGCTCGCCGAGCGCCGCGACCGTCTCGTCGCCGACGTGCAGCTCGCCGCTTGCGCCGGGGTGCAGGAACGGCTCGCTGCTTCCCGCCCGGAACGACGCGGCGTAGCCGAGGTCGGCGAGGGCGTTCTCCGCCGCACCCTTCGCCCGGAAGAAGACCGGCACGTCGCGCGGCTCCCAGAGCGACGCGCCCCGCGGCTCGCTCCAGAGCGCGGCGGCCTGCTCGGCCTCGAGCGGCAGCTCGCCGGCCCCGCGCGCGACGAACGTGGC
>DATAGA010000109.1:0-2045 GCA_036257215.1 Myxococcota bacterium | reverse complement strand
AGGCGGCCGTCGCCGCCGCTCGCGTTGGCCGCGTCGCCCGCGATCTGGAAGCCGCACGGCCCGGGCACGACGTCGTAGCGGGTGAGGTCCCGGGTCATCCCCGTCCCCAGCACCTTGATCTTGAAGTTCTCGTACGTGACGCCGTCCTGCGTGAAGCTCTCACCCGCCTGGAGGTCGGCGAGCGTCATGGACCCGCGCGGGCCGCGTGCTGAGGTCGCGGCCGCGTCGGCACAGCCATCGCCGCCGGCAACGCCTACGACGGTCGTCGCGGTCGCAGAGGCGCCGAGGGAGCCACAGGCGAGGATCAGCCAAACGAGCGCGAGGCGCGGGTCTAGTCGCATGTCGAGAAGTGGCGCGCGGTCGCGGGGCGTGTCAGGCCGGCTGCCCGGAGGGCTCGCGCCCGCGCGCCGGCGGCTGCTATCCATCGCGGCGGGAGGTACCGGGGTGCGCGCCGCGCGGAGACTGGTGCCCTTCGCCCTCGCCTGGGCGGCGCTCGCATGCGTCGACTCCGAGCCCCGCGACGTCGCGGGCCGCGACCTCTACCTGCGCTACTGCGCCTCGTGCCACGGGCCCGAGGCTCGCGGCGACGGTCCCATCGCCGGCTCGCTGAAGCGCCCGCCCGCGGACCTCACGGCCCTCGCCGCGAAGACGGGGAAGTACGACGAGGGCGCCGTGATGGCCGCGATCGACGGGCGCCGCGTCGTCGCCGAGCACGGCTCGCGCGAGATGCCGGTGTGGGGCGTCGTGTTCGAGCAGGAGCGGGCGGGGCAGCCGTTCCAGGTCTACGCGGGTCTGCTCCAGACCCGGGCGCTCTCCGACTACGTGCGCTCGATCCAGGCGGCGCCGTAGGGCGCGCAGCCATGCTGCCCCCCGGCCAGCGCGAGCCCATCCACACGCGCATGCTGACCGTGGAGCTGCAGGCCGACGAGCCGGCGGCCGCGCTCGCGCGCGGGCAGGTGATCGACCTGCGCAAGCGCGGGCTCGTGCCGGTGCCCGGCTCCCTGCAGCTGCCGGGGGTGATCCATCACATGGCGCTGCGCGCCCGTATCGAGGGCGACGCGCCGGCGCTGACGCGACTCGACGTCGAGCAGCGGGCAGTCGCGTTCGAGCCGTCCGCGTCCACCGGCGGAGAGAGCTGTCGCGATCCGGCGCCTGCGCTCCAGGCGCTCGTCGGCCGCCCGCTCGACGGCGACTTCCTCCCCGCGCTCTCCGCCTGCTTCGGAGGTCCGCGCGGCTGCACGCACCTTCTGACGCTGGCGCGCCTCCTCGCGACCGCCGCGCGCCGCGCACTCGCGCTCGAGGCCGACCTCGCCGGCCCGCCGCGCGAGCCGGGCGACCGCTTCTTCCGGCGCAGCCTCACGGTCGACGGCTTCGAGCTCCCCGGCCGCGAGATGGAGCTCGTCGTGCAGCTCTGCGACGTCCACCTCGTGCGGGGCGTGCCCGCCGCGTCGCTCGATCGCCTGGCTCTCCAGACCGAGGTGCGCGCGTTCGTGCGGCTCGACTTCGCGACGACCGGCGTGCGCGAGCTACGGCTCGAGGAGCGCTCGCGCACGCGGGCCGGGCTCGACGCCGGGTTCGCGGACCGGAGCGAGCTCGTGCGCGACCTCGTCGGACGCCCGCTCCTCGGCGGGCTCGGCGCGGCGCTCGTTCAGCGCTTCGGCGCGCGGCCCGACGACGCGCCGCGGCTCGACGCGCTGCTCGCGCTCGCGCCCGGCTACGTGCAGTGCGTCGCCGCCGTGAGCGATCTCTTCCTGCCGGGGGGCGCGGCCCCTAGCGCCAGCCTCGGCGCGGGCCTCGACTCGTGCTTCATGTGGCGCAGCGGCGGAGCGCTCCAGACGCGCCGAGCGACGGCCTCCGCACCCGAGCGGTAGCGACGCGCAAGCCGGCTCCGTCGGCGATCCGGGCTTCGGCAGGGGAGCTCTCGCCAGAGAGCTCTGGGTCGCGCTCTGGCCGGCTCGAGCTCGCGCGGTGCCTGTGAATCCCTTCACAGCGCGCGCGTCCCATCGCGCGGGATCTTCCGCCATCGCGAGCCGCCGGCTCTCCGG
>DATAGA010000101.1:0-6446 GCA_036257215.1 Myxococcota bacterium | reverse complement strand
ACGCTGGTGCGCGCGTCGGATTCCGGTCCCTCGGCCGTGGTCGACCCGTGGGGGCGGGTCGTCGCGCGCAGCGCGCCGCTCGCACGCGAGCTGATCCTCGCAGAGATCGCGCCGGGCCCGGGCGGGTCGCTCTACGCCCGGATCGGCGACCTCTTCGGCGCGCTCTGCGCGCTGGCCGTCGTGCTCCGGCTCGCGTCTTCGCGCGGCAGGCGCGACGCGACGACGTGATACGCCTGGGTGCGGTTCGTCGCCAGGAAGTGGTAGGAGCTCCACAGGTAGAGCAGGAAGGCGCGGACGGGGAGCTCGCCGTGGCGCGTCGCGAGCTCGTCGCGGACCTTCTCGAGGCGCCGCGCCCAGTCTCGCACGGTCCAGGCGCAGCTGAGCGTGTCGTCGGTCAGCTCGCCGATGTTGAGCCCGGCGCGCAGCAACGCGCGCAAGAGGCCGGGGACGTCGACGTAGTTGCTGGCACCCGGGAAGATGTACTGCGTCATGAAGGAGCCGCCGAGGCGGCCCTCGCGGGACGTGACGAAGTCGCAGTAGACGGCGGCGCGCGGGCCGAGGTGATCGCGCAGGAAGCGCGAGAGCACGCGATAGCTCGGCATGTGCTCGAGGCTTCCCATGAAGACCGCGCCGTCGAACGCGCGCCCGGGGCGGTAGTCGAGGAAGTCGACCAGCTCGACCCGGCACGGGAGATCGAGCTCGCGGATGCGCCGGGACACGAACGCGTGCTGCTCGCGCGAGAGCGTGATGCCCTGGACGCGGATGCCCCGCGAGCCGGCGTACTCGAGGAAGGAGCCCCAGCCGCAGCCCATGTCGAAGACCTCCATGCCGGGCTCGAGGCCGAGGGCGTCGATGGCGAACTGAAGCTTGCGCGCCTGCGCTGCGGCGAGGTCGTCGTCGGGCGAGCGGTAGAAGCCGTGCGTGTAGGAACGCGTCGTCTCGTCGAGCCACGCGAGGAAGAAGTCCGCCGGCCGGTCGTAGTGCTCGGAGACGGTGCGCCGGTGGATGGCGCGGCGATCGAGCGCGAGACGCAGGAACCAGAGCGCCTCGCGCAGCCGCGAGGGGGCCTCGTACGCGAGGTAGTCCGTGACGACGATCGCCTGTCCGAGGTCGCCGTGGACGTCGATCCGGCCGTGCAGGTACGCCTCGGCGAGCGCGAGGTGCGAGCCGCTCGCCAGCGCCTCCAGGGCCGCGGCGTCGCGCAGGACGACGCGCGTGCGCTCGGGCTCGGGTCCGACGCGAAGCGTGCCGAGCCCAGGCGCGTCGACGGTCAGGCTCGCGCCGGCGCGGCCCATGCGCGCCGCGAGAGCGCGCACGCGCGAGACGCGCTCCGACTCCTCGCTCGACTCGGCTGACACCGGGTCCCGCGCTACTCCACGAAGCTCTTCAGCAGCCGGCTGCGGCTCGGGTGGCGCAGCTTGCGCAGCGCCTTCGCCTCGATCTGGCGGATGCGCTCCCGCGTCACCTCGAAGTCCTGACCCACCTCTTCGAGCGTGTGGTTCGACTGCTCGCCGATGCCGAAGCGCATCTTCAGCACCTTCTCCTCGCGCGGCGAGAGCGTGGCGAGCACGAAGCGCGTCTGGTCGGCGAGGCTGCGCTCGACCACCGCCTCCTGCGGGTTCACGGCGCCCTTGTCCTCGATGAAGTCCGAGAGGCTCGAGTCCTCGTCCTCGCCCACCGGCGTCTCGAGGCTGATCGGCTCCTTCGCGATCTTGAGGACGTTGCGCACCTTCTCGAGCGGGAGCTGCATCTTCTCCGACAGCTCTTCGGGCGTCGGCTCGCGTCCGAGCGTCTGCACCAGGTGGCGCTGCGCGCGGACCAGCTTGTTGATCGTCTCGATCATGTGGACCGGGATCCGGATCGTGCGGGCCTGGTCCGCGATCGCGCGCGTGATCGCCTGGCGGATCCACCAGGTGGCGTACGTCGAGAACTTGTAGCCGCGCCGCCACTCGAACTTGTCGACCGCCTTCATGAGCCCGATGTTCCCCTCCTGGATCAAGTCCAGGAAGAGCAGGCCGCGGTTCGTGTACTTCTTCGCGATCGAGACGACGAGCCGCAGGTTCGCCTCGATCAGCTCGCTCTTCGCAGCGCGCGTCTCCTGCCGCGCCCGCTCGTAGCGCGAGAGCGCGGTCGTGACCTCCGCGCGGGTGAGCCGGTGCTCCGTCTCGAGCGTCCGCGCAGCGACCTCGATCTGGTCGAGCTCCGCGCGCAGCCCCGCGACCCGCTCGGCGTCGCCACCGAGCGCCTCGAGCGCCTCGCGCCCGCGGCGGCTGCGCCGCGTGGCGAGGAGTGCCTGCTCCGCGAAGGCCTCGGCCGTGATCCCGAAGGGCCGCACGAGCGAACGCGCGCGGGTGGCGAGCGCCGCGAACTCGTTCGCGAGCCGCACGAGGCCTTGGATCACCTCCGTGAGGCGGGCCTTCGCGAAACGCACGCCGAGCAATTCGTCCACCATGGCCTGGTAGCGCTCGGCCAGCTCGACCCGGCCCCGCTCGCGCGTCTCGGGCAGCGTGCGCGGGTTGGCGAGGGCACTGGCGCGCCTGTGCGCGTCGCCTTCCATGCGACGCACGCGCGCGAGTGCCGCGAGGAACTCGTCGCGGCGCTGCTCGGACGGCTCGGGAGCCGCCTCGATCGGGGGAGCGGCCGCCTCGGCGGCGTCCTCGTCGCCGGTCTCCTCCTCCTCGCTCTCCTCGTCGCCGTCGAGGCCGTCGAGCAACCAGCGCAGGTCGCGCTGCCCCTTGCGGAGCAGGTCGACCATGCGCAGCACCTCGCGGATGCCGAACGGCGTCCCGATCGTGGCGTAGTACTGGCGGTGCTCGGCCGCCTCGATGCGCTTGGCGATCTCGACCTCGCCCTCGCGCGTCAGCAGCGAGACCTGTCCCATCTCGCGCAGGTAGACGCGCACGGGATCGTGGCTGCCGCCTTCCTCGCTCTCGGGCGCGTCGGCGGAACCCTCGACGAGCCGCTTGCCGGCGCGCCCGCGTGCGGCGTCCGTCACCGTGATCGCGTGCTCGCCGAACAGCGCGTAGATCGCCTCGAGCTGGTCGTTCGTGAGGAGGTCCTCGGGCAGCGCATCGACGAGGTCGCCCCGGTGCACGAAGCCCGTGCGGCGGCCGTGCGTCAAGAGCTTCTGCACCGCGCCGAGGTCGCGCACGCGCTCGCGCGCGCTGGGCAACGCCGCGGCCTCCGCGCCGCTCGCCTCCACCGCCGACGCGCGCTCCGAAGGCTTGCGCGCGCTCGCGCGGGCGCGCCCGGGATCGCTCGCCTGGCCATTGGCCCGCGCGTTGCCGGACGCCGCCCCGGTCGCGCGCCCGTGCTCCGACCCGGCCGCACCGTTCGCGCGCCCCCGCGCGTGCGCCGCCGCCCCGTTCGCCCGCGTGTCCCCGTGCGCGGCCGCGGCCGCGCGGGACGTGCCACGACGAGCGCTTCCCGCCGACGCGCTCGCGGCGCCACCGGCCCGCGGCGCGCGCTTGCGCGCGCGGGGCGGCGCCGCGACGGCGGCGTCGCCGCTCGCCGCCACCGGGGGAAGCGGCGGCTCGGTCGGGGGGCCGGGAGGCTGGGGGGCGCTCGTAGCCATGGCCGTCTCCTTGCTGGGTCTGCTCCGTGCGAGCACCGGGGGAGGTCCCGGCGCCCGGCCCGTTCAACGCGTCGCTTCGATTCCCACTTTCCTTCCGAGGAGCTGCGCGGACTCGTCGGGGGGCGAGGCGCGCAGCGCCTCCGTCAGCTCGCGCTGGCGCGCCTTGCGGCGCCGGCGCTCGAACCAGGCGGCGATGTCGGCGAGGGCGCGCGAAGCGAGCGCCGCGTCCTCGGAGACGGGACCGAAGTCGGCCGCGAGCGCGTGCACGCGCGCGAGAGCCGCCGGCGAGAGCACCGGCTCGAGCGCCGCGAGCACCTCGCCTCCGTTCGCGCGCCCGGCGCAGGCCGCGGCGACGCCGGCAACGATCTCGCGCCAGAGCGCGCTCGGCGCGTCCTCGGCGAGCAGCGCCGGGTCGAGACCCGAGACGGCGCCGGGATGCTGGAGCAGCACCTGCACGAGGTGCCCGAGGTGGCGCTCCTCCGGCCCCGCGCTCTCGAGCGGCGCGCCGTGGCGCGGCGCGAGCGCGGCGGGCGGCTCGGCGGCGCCACCGCTGCGTGCTGCCGCCCGCACGGTGGCCTCGACGTCGAGCTCGCGCGCGCCCACCGCGAGCGCCAGCCGCTGCGCCCAGGCCGTGCGCTCGGTCGGATCGGCGAGCTTCGCGAGGAGCGGCACCACGGCGGCCACCGCGTCCGCGCGCTGCTCCGGGGTCGCGCAGCCGCGCTCGGTGGCCGACTCGATCGCGAGGTCGAGCGCCGCGCCCGCTCGCTCGACGACCGCGCGCAGCGCCTCCGGGCCCTCGCGCGCGAGGAGCGAGTCCGGGTCGTCGCCCGGCGGGAGCGCCGCGGCGCGCACGCGCAACCCGGCCGGGAGCAGCGTCTCGAGCGCGCGCAGGGCGGCGCGCCGGCCGGCGGCGTCGCCGTCGAACAGCAGCACCACGTGGCGGGCGCGGCGGCGCAGCGCGCGCGCGTGGTCCTCGGAGAGCGCCGTGCCGCAGGTGGCGACGGCCTCCTCGACGCCCGCGCGGTGCAGCGCGATGCGGTCGAAGTAGCCCTCGGAGACGACGACGCGGTCGCTGCGCCGGATCGCCTCGAGCGCGAACGGGAAGCCGTAGAAGCCCTCGCGCTTGCGGAAGACCGGCGTCTCCGGCGAGTTCAGGTACTTCGGCTCCTGGTCCGCCGCGAGCGCGCGGCCGCCGAAGGCGACGACGCGCCCGCGCGCGTCCTGGATCGGGAAGGTGACGCGGTCGCGCAGCAGGTCGTAGTAGCCGCCGCTCGCGCGCTCGCGCAGGAGCCCCGCGCGCTCGCCGAGCTCGGCCGGGATGTGCGCGCGCCGCAGCTCGGCGGCGAGCTCCTCCCAGCCGGGCGGCGCGTAGCCGACGCCGAAGCGCGCGATGCTCTCGGCGTCGAGCCCGCGGCCCGCGAGGTAGTCGCGCGCGCCGCGGCCGGCGTCGCTCGCGAGCGCGTGCTGATAGAACTTCTGCGCGGCGGCGTTCGCCGCGAGCAGCCTCTCGACGAGCCCGCCGTCGCCGGCGCCGGACTCGAGGATCTCGACGCCGCAGCCCGCGGCGAGCGCGCGCGCGGCCTCCGGGAACGTGAGTCCCTCGATCTTGATCAAGAAGTCGAAGGCGTTGCCGCTCTCGCCGCAGCCGAAGCAGTGGTAGATGCCGCGGTCCGGGTTCACCGAGAAGGACGGCGTCTTCTCGTGGTGGAAGGGGCAGAGCCCCTTGTAGGCGCGGCCGGCCTTCTTGAGGGCGACGTGGCGGCCGACGAGGTCGACCAGGTCGGTGCGATCGCGGATCGTCTGCAGCGTCTCTTCCGGGATCCGTGCCAACGCCGAGCCTCCGCCGATCGTCGACCGCTAGCGAGCCATCCTCTTCAGCTTCTTGAGTGCCCGCTTGCGGGCCGCCGCGGCCTTCTTCTTGCGACGTACGCTCGGCTTGTCGTACGACTCGCGGCGGCGCAGCTCGGTCAAGATGCCGGCCTTCTCGACCTGCTTCTTGAACCGCTTCATGGCGAGCTCGAAGGGCTCGTTCTCCTTGACCTTGATCAGAGGCATGCGCGCTCGTTGCTCCTCGGGGGTTCCACCGGCGCGCGCCCCGCCACCTGCGCAGTGAGTGGCCCCTCTCTCATCCGCGTGTCGCGCCGGGACGCCCGCCTGCGACGGAGACCGCGTCCGGCGACGGCCCGAGAGGAGAAAAGCCCTTGTACCGCGAGAGGTTGCAGGACTGCGCGCCGGCAGGCCAAGCTAGCGCACGCGCGCGAGGTCAGTCAACGGCCGGAGCGGCGGAAACGGCCTGCCGGCGCGGCAGTCGGACCGGGATGCCGAGCTCCGCGAGCCGCTCCTTGATCTCGCCGACCGTGACGTCCCGGAAGTGGAAGATCGACGCGGCGAGGGCCGCCTGCGCGCCGCCCCCTTCCGGCCCGTCGCGCAGCGCCGCGGCGAGGCTCTCGGCGCTCCCGCCGCCGCCGGAGGCGATGACCGGGATCGGCACGGCGTCCGACACGGCGCGCACGAGCGCGAGGTCGTAGCCCTCGCGCGTTCCGTCCCGGTCCATGCTCGTGAGCAGGATCTCGCCGGCGCCGGCCTCCGCCATGCGGCGCGCCCACGCGACGGCGTCGAGCCCCGTCTCGCGCCGCCCGCCGTGCGTGAAGACCTCCCAGGTGCGCCCGTCGCGGTCGACCCGCTTCGCGTCGATCGCCACCACGAGGTTCGCCGAGCCGATCCGCGCCGCGGCGCGCGCCACGAGGTCGGGGTCGTGCACGGCGGCCGTCATGATGGAGACCTTGTCGGCGCCGGCGTTCAGGAGGTCGCGCACGTCGTCGAGGCTGCGCACGCCGCCGCCGACCGTGAGCGGCATGAAGACGCTCTCCGC
>DATAGA010000096.1:0-11077 GCA_036257215.1 Myxococcota bacterium | reverse complement strand
GCTCGACGATCGCGCGCTCCAGCTCCGCGACGAGCGCCGCGAACATGCGCTGCTGCTCGGGCCGCACGCCGCGCGGTGCGCGCGGCGGCGAATCCCGCGGGCCGTTCGTCCGCGGAAGCTCGTTCAGCGCGGCCGCCCGCGCAGCGCCTCGCACGTCGCCGCTCGCGTAGCGCAGCGACGCCCGCACCAGCCGCCGCGCGAGCCGCAGGCCCCGGAACGTCGGCTCGCGCAGGTGCTTGCGGTACTCGTCGAGGGTCGGCCGGCGCTGCGGCGCGCCGTCGAGGTTGGACACGAGAGCGCCGCGCGGATCGAGCGCGTAGATCGCGGGGCCGTCTTCGCCCTCGACGCCGACGAGGTTGTTCCACACGTCGTTCGCGCAGAAGAAGACCACGACGACGTCGGGGTGGAAGCCGCGGCCGAGCGCCTCGTAGGTGGCGAGCTCATGGCTCTGGCCGTAGCCGGAGATGGCCATCGAGACCACCTCGACGCGGAGGCCGTCGCGCGCGGCGAGGCGCTCGAGGACGCGCGCGAGCTGGCGGTCGGGCGCAACCTGCATCGCCTCGACGAAGGAGTCGCCGAGGAGCAGCACGCGAGCCCGGTCGGGCGCGGGGCCGGGCTCGTGCTCGACGTCGTTGTAGCCGAGCCAGTTCGCGCGGAACGTGACGTCGTACTCCGGGGTCACGGCGCGGTGCACGACGCCCGGGAGGAACGTGTGCGGCCGGTCGCCCCAGCGGTGGCGGGAGAGCTTCTGCGGCGGCAGCACGCGCGGGAGCACGAGCTCGAGGCCGGCGACGACGACCAGGGCCGTCCCCAGCCACATGACGGCGTAGAACGCGAGCGTCTTCGCGGCGCGCATCGTCTTCCCGCCCCGAAACGGAAAGCCCCCGCCCGTGAACGCCAATCCCCGGGCGGGGGCTCTTCACACGCGCCCTCGTGGGCGCGACAAAGCGGCGGCCGCTAGCGCGGCGCGTCGCGCAGGCCGCTCTGCTCGAGCTCGCGGCCGAGCTGCTGGACCTTGCGCTGGAACTCCTCGAACGAGTCGTCGAAGGAGAGGATGATCTCGGTGGTGCGCGGGATCTCGTCGCCGTTGAGCAGGCCCCGGTAGCGGTTCAGGTTGGCGAGGATGGCTTCGGCGACCTTGAGCGCGCGCTTCTCGGTCTTGATGAGCGGCGACTGCAGCGTATACACGTTGTTGCGGCCCCACAGGCTCTCGTCGCGCACGATCGCGATCTCGCGGTACACGCCGTTGATCGGATCGAAGTTGTACTCGACCCGGACCTCCTTGAAGATGTCCGAGTTGCCGGTGTAGAAGCCCCGCTCCTTCTCGACCTTCCCGAGCTGACGGCAACGCGGGCAGTAGAAGGTGTCGCCGTGGTTCAGGAGGAACACGCCCTTGGCGTAGTCCTCGCAGTCCGTGTTCTCGCAGTAGCCGACGCCCCGCTTCATGGTGGCCATCTCGACTGACTCGCCTCCCGAACCCTGATGTTGGAGCGGAGCCACCCCCGAAGCGATCCCCGGGGCCGCGGGGAAGCGGGTCGCAAGTCCCATGCCGTGAGACCTTGCGGAGGGGGTCCGCGCTGCGAATCCGGGCGCCTGCCCGGGCTTGCTTCGACCGGCCTGCGCCTCGCTTGCCTCTCGCGGCTTCGACCCGCGCCGGAAGCCGGGGACCCATTTGGGGAAGCCGGCTACCCACTGCGCAAGCCATTCCGGGAGACCTTGCAAGGGCTGTTCTCGCCTCTGTCTTCTGCGTCGACTGCTCGGCACGCCGCGCGCCCGGCATCCGGACAGACGCCACCCGCTCGGGGGGAGGGGGACGTCGGCCGAAAGATCGGAAAAGGCGAACGGCGGCCGAAACTTACGGCCGTCGTGTGCTTATACTTCCCATCCCCCGGCCTTGTCAACCGCCTTCTCAGGAATGGTCCGTTGACGGGGACTTGCGCAGCTCTCGGCGCGCCCCCGCGAGCCGAATGCCGTAGAGCGCCAGCACCCCGAGCACGAGGCCGTAGGCCGCGATCACGTAGCCCACGGCGCCTCCCCGGCTCGCGCGCCGTGCGCTGCGTCACGCGCCGCCGCCCGCTCCCGCAGCGCGGCGAGCTCGACGCGCCGGGCGAGCAGGTGCGCGAACGCCACGAGCCCCGTCAGGACGCCCAGCCAGAACGGCGCGCGCATGCCGGCGCCGAGGCTCCCGCGCTGCAGGTTCTCGGGGTGGATGCTGCGCCCGCCGGCGAGGTCGATCGCGAGGTAGTTGAGCGGGACGATCGCGAGGCCCGCGATGCCGTAGACCGCGGCGAAGCGGGCGGTCCGCTCGCTCCCCTCCGTGAAGCTGCGCAGCAGGAGGTAGGAGAGGTAGACGAGGAAGAGGAGCAGGGTGAGCGTGAGCCGCAGGTCCCACGACCACCAGCGTCCCCACGAGGCGCGCGCCCAGATCGGGCCCGTCGCGATGACGAGCAAGCAGAAGAGGACTCCCACCTCGGCTGCGGACGCGGCGAAGCGGTCCCACGCCTCGTCGCGGCGCCAGAGGTAGAGCGCGCCGCCGACCGCCGTGCACGCGAAGGCGGCGTAGGTCGCGAAGGCGCACGGCACGTGGACGTAGAGGATCTTCTGGACCACGCCCTGCACGGAGTCGACCGGCGCGGAGAGGACGAGGAAGAGCCAGAGCGGCGCCAGGATCGCGAGCGCCCAGCCGGTGGGGCGGACGGCGCGGCGGGCGAGGCGATCCGGGCCGCCGTCACTCATCGAGCACGTACTCGAAGCACAGGAAGGACACTATCAGGAAGACCGCGTCGGTCGCGAGCAGCAGCCGCACGGGCGGCCAGGGCAGCGGCTCGCCCGCGAAGAGCGCCGCCGTCGCGCGCACGGCGCCGAGCAGGACCGGCACGAGCAGCGGGAGCAGCAAGAGCGGCAGCATCGCCTCGCGGTACTGCGTGCGCGCCGCGACGGCCGCGAAGAGCGTCCCGATCGCGCTGATGCCGACCGCCCCGAGCGCTGCCACCGCGGCGAGCGGCGCGGCCACGGGCTGCAGCGGCACCGCGAAGGCCAGCGCGAATGCGACGCCCGAGGCGAGCTGGACGGCGAGGAGGAGGGCGAGCGAGGCGCCGAACTTGCCCAGGTAGATCCAGCCCCGGTCGGCGGGCGCGAGCGCGAGCGCGGCCCAGGCGTCGTTCTCTAGCTCGAGCGCGAAGCTGCGGTTGAGGCCCAGGATCGCGGCGAAGAGCCACGCGACCCAGAGGAGTCCCGGGAGGTGCGCGCGCGACTCGGGCGAGCTGCCCGGCGGCGCGGCGAACTGGAGCATCACGACGACGACGAGCGCGAAGACGCCCATCGCGGCGATGCGGTCGCGGCTGCGCCACTCGACGAGGAGGTCCTTCCAGAGGACGGCGAGCAGGACACTCACGGGGGCATCCCCGCGAGCGCCCGCGCGAGCGCGTCCGGATCGCGCAGCGCAGCGGGCGCGAGCGCGCGCGCGTGCCCCGCGTCGAGGAGGAGCCCCTCGTCGGCGAGTCGCGCGACGCGGGCGAGGTCGTGGCTCGAGAGCACGACGCTGCGCTGCGCGCCGAGCTCGCGCACGAGGCCCTCGAGCAGGTCGGCCGCGCGCGCGTCCAGCCCGGTGAAGGGCTCGTCGAGGAGGAGGACGTCCGGCTCGTGCACGAGCGCGCGTGCGATCGCGACGCGCTGCGCGGTGCCGCGCGAGAACGTCCCGGCGCGCCGCCCCGCGACGGCGTCGAGCTCGAAGCGGGCGAGCAGGGCGTCCGCGCGCGCCTCGGGCTCGGGCACGCCGTGGAGGCGCCCGGCGAACGCGAGGTTCTCGCGCGCGCTCAGGGCGGGGTAGAGCGCGGTCGCGTGCGCGACGAGCCCGACGCGTGCGCGCCGCGCCCGCCGGTCGGCGGCGTCGCCGCCCACGGCCACGCTTCCCGCGCTCGGGCGCGCGAGCCCGGCGAGGAGCCGCAGCAGCGTCGTCTTGCCGGCGCCGTTCGCGCCGAGCACGGCGAGCACGCGGCCGCGCGGGAGCGCGAGGTCGAGCGGGTGGAGCGCAGTCACGGGCCCGAAGCGCTTCGCCAAGCCGCGCGCCTCGAGCGCGAGCGCGTTCACGCCGCGAGGAGCCGGGCGCCGCAGCGCGCGCAGAAGCGGTCGCCTGCGGCGGTGGCGTGGCCGCAGGCGTTGCAGCCGGGGGTCGGGGTGGACGGCGCGCTCGGGTCGGAGGGCAGGAACGAAGGACGTTCGCCGGCGTTTCCTTGCGCAGCGTGCCCTGCGGCGGCGCCGTCCTCGGAGGATGCGTGCGCGCGGTCCTCCGCCCCGGCGCCGACCTGGGCGGATGCGAGCTCCTCCCTCATCGCCGCGTAGTCCGTCGCCTCGAGCTTGCCCGTCTCGAAATCGTGCTCGAGGTCCGCGAGCGCCTCGGCGAGCGCGTCGCGCTCCTCCTGCAGCCGGTCGCGTGCGCCGGGTTCGGGGACGGCGCCGGCGAGGACGCGCGGGCCGCGCAGCGGGGCCGCGAGGGCGAATGCCACGAGCCCGGCCGCGAGGCCGACGAGCGCGACCGTCGCCGCCCGCGGCAGCTCGCGCCGCGGCGGCCGCAGCGCGAGCGTGAGCGCGGGCTCTTCGTTCGGGGCGAGCTCGAACGCCTCGAAGTGGAGGTAGGTGCGGTCGGGCGTCTTCACGGGGCGGCGCCGGTGGAGGCGCTCCGAGCGCGCGTCGAGCCGGCCGTTGTCGGCGACGTATACGGAGAGGAGCGGCACGTGTGCGCCGAACCGGCGCGCGAGCGTGAAGGACCCACCGGCTTCGGCCGGGATCCGATAGCGCAGCTCGAGCACGGTCTCGCCCGGGGGCAGCGGGCCGAGGACGCCGAGGCCGCCCTCGTCGAGCGGCGCGAGGCGGGTCCCGCTCTCGGGCGCGCCGAAGCGCAGGTCGGACGCCCCGGCCGGCAGCGGGATCGCGACGAGGGGCGCATCCCCCGCCGCGACGACGGGCGTGTCGCCCTCCACGCGGATCACGTGCTCCTCGCGGCCGACGAACGCCGCCGCGTCGAGCTCGCCGATCACGCGCACCTCGGCGAGCGACACCGCCGATGGATCGGTGCGCGCGGCCGGGACGCGCAGCGCGAGCGCGAGCCGGCCCGCGCCGACGTCGCCCTCGAACGTCCGGTAGCCGCGGCCCTGCTCCATCGTCGTCTCGCCCGGCGCGAGGCCCGGCGCGTCGACCTCCGGGCCGCCGGCGGGGACGAGCAGCGTCACGCGCAGCGGCGCGGCGAGCGCTCGCGCGAGGTCGACGCGTCCCTCGCGCACCGGCACCTCGTAGGAGATGGAGAGCTCGTTCTCGCCCGGGAACAGCGGGCCGTACCAACGCAAGGTCTCGCCGGCGACCACGACGCCCTCGGGCAGGAGGCCGAGGGGGCCCGTCGCGTTGCGCGCGCCCGGCGGGAGGTCGAGCGCGAGGGCGGGCGCCGCGCGCCCGCGCCGTTCCGGGGGCACGAGGAGCGTGCGGGTGCCGGGGTTCGAGACGGAGAGCGTTTCGCTCGCCAGCAGGCGGTCCCCGGCCCAGTCGAGCCGCAGGCGCAGCGCGCGCGGCTGGGCGCCGCGCACGTCGTCCGTCACGTCGTGGACGCGCACCTCGACCTCGCGGCGCTCCTCGCCCGCCGCGAACTGGACGCGCGCACCGGGGTAGGAGACGCCGTGGTAGCGCGCGCCGACGAGATAGGTCGTGCTCGGGACCGCGTCGATCCGCTCGAACGCGAAGCGCCCGTCCGGACCCGAGCGCCCGCGGCGCAGCCCGGGCGGCGCGTCGGAGGGCAGCGCGTAGAGGACGACCTCGACCTCGCCCGCTGGCATCCCGTCCGCGGCTCGCACGACGCGCCCGGCGATCGCGCCGCTCCCGGCCGGAACGTCGGGCGCCGGCGGCGCGTCGACCTGCCCGCGGGCCGGAACCGAGAGCGCTGCGACGACGAGGACGGCGAGCGCGACGCTACGCGCGCCCCTCATGCGGGCGCGGCGCCGCCCCGGCTCGCCGCCTCCGGGTGCGGCCAGAGGAGCACGATGGAGCCGAGCACGAACGCGAGGCCGCCGATCCAGATCCAGTTGACGAGCGGGTTGCGGTAGACCTTCAGCGTCGCCGAGCCGTCGGGCTCGAGCGCGGTCAGCACGACGTAGAGGTCCTCGCGCAGCGTCGAGTAGACCGACGGGATCGACGCCGGCTGCTGCTCGACGAAGTACATGCGCTTCTCGGGCGCGAGAACGCCCACCGGGTTGCCCTCCTGGTAGAGGGCGATGCGGGCGACGGCGCCGCCGTAGTGCCGTTCGGGGAGCGCCTTCGCCGTCAGGTACTCGAGCCGGTAGCCGCCGAGCTCGATGGTGCCGCCGGGGTCGAGGTTCTCGAGCCGCTCCTCGTTGAACGCCGCGCCGCCGATCCCGATCAGGATGCAGACCACGCCGACGTGCACGACGTAGCCGCCGTAGCGGCGCTGGTTGCGGCGCAGCAGCGTCGCGAGCGCGCCGAGCGCGGACTCGTCGCCCCGGCGCGTGCGCACGCGCACCGCGCGCACGTACTCCTGGAGCACGGTGCCGAGCACGAACGCGCACAGGCTCCAGGTCGCGAGCGGGAACGCCGAGATCTCGCCGCGGAAGAAGACGAGCAGCGCGACGAGCGTCGCGAGCCCCGCGGCCGCGGGCAAGCGGAACTGGCGCCGCAGGCTCGCCCACGACGCGCGCCGCCACGCGATCAGCGGGCCGACGCCCGTCAGGAAGAGCAGGAAGAGCGCCGGGAGCAGCGCGAGGCGGTTGAAGAAGCCGGGCCCGAGCAGGACCTCCTGGCCCGTCAGCCAGGTCGAGATCTTCGGGAACAGCGTGCCCCAGAAGACGATCGCGAGGATGACCATGAACGCCCAGTTGTTGAACAGGAAGCTCGCCTCGCGCGAGAGCGCCGACTCGAGCCGGCGCGGGCTGCGCAGCGAGTGCCGGCGCACGTACAGGAGGCCGAAGAAGACCCCGCCCACGGCGATCACGTAGCCGAGGAAGAGCTGGCCGAAGATCGCGGTCTGCGCGAAGGCGTGCACCGACTGCACCAGCCCGCTGCGCGTGATCATCGTGCCGAAGAGGCACAGCGCGTAGGTGAGGCCGACGAGCGCCAGGTTCCAGACCCGGAGCATGTCGCGCTTCTCCTGGATCATCACCGAGTGCAGGTAGGCCGTCGCCGCGAGCCAGGGCATGAACGACGCGTTCTCGACGGGGTCCCACGCCCAGTAGCCACCCCAGCCGAGCACCTCGTAGGCCCAGAGCCCGCCGAGGATGATGCCGACCGAGAGGAAGGTCCAGGCGACGAGCGTCCAGCGCCGCGTGCTCGTGAGCCACGCGGTGCCGAGTTGCCCCGTCGCGAGCGCGGCGAAGCCGAACGCGAAGGGCACCGAGAAGCCCGTCATGCCGGCGTAGAGCATGAGCGGGTGGATCCCCATCACGGGGTGCTGGAGCAGCGGGTTCAGGCCCGCGCCGTCGGAGATCACCTCGTTCGGGGGAAGGCGCTCGAACGGGTTCGAGAGGAAGTTCAGGAGCACGAGGTAGAAGACCGCGCTGCCGAGCAGCGAGGCGCAGACCCAGGGCATCAGCGCCGCGTGCGTGCGGCGCGTGACGAGCACCGCGGTCGTCGCGTAGACCATCAGCATGAACAGCCAGAGCAGCAGCGACCCGGCCTGCCCGCCCCAGAGCGCGGCGATCTTGTAGCCGAGCCCCATCGTGCTCGCGGAATGCGCGGCGACGTACTGCAGCTGGGTGTCGCCGGTGAGGAGCGCGTGCCACAGGACGCCCATCGCGGCGACGACGAGGACGAGCACCGCGACGATCGAGCGGATCGCGACGGCGGTCCAGTCGGCGCGGCGGAGGAAGCCGCCCGCGAGCGCGGCGGCGAAGCCGAAGCCCGCCGCCGCGAGCGCGAGCCCGAGGGCGTAGAAGCCGAGATCGGACAAGCGGGGGTCTCCTTGGGGGCGCGACGCCGGCGGCGCCGCTCAGCCCGCGGGCGCGTTCGCCTTCTCGCGCTCCGCGGCCTCGAACTTCGACGGGCACTTCGCGAGGACGTTCGACGCCAGGAAGCGCCCGTCCGCCGCGAGCCGGCCTTCGACCACGACCTCGGCGCCGTCCTTGAAGAGGTCGGGCGCTTCGAGGCTCGCGAAGGTCACGGGCAGGGTGTCCGCGGCGCTCCCGCCCGCGTGGGGTGCGCTTCCCTGCACGCGGAACCGGATCTCCTTCGCGGCGACGTCGCGCTCGATCGAGCCGAGCGAGACGTAGCCGTGCACGCGCGACGCCTGGTCGACGCGCCCCGCGGTGCGGAACTCGCCGAGCGTCTGGTAGTAGCGGAACGCGCCTTCCTCGACGCCCGCGACGGCGAGCCAGCCGAGCAGCAGCGCGACCGCCGTCGCGCCGATCAGGATCTGCGCGCCTTTGCCCATTCCGGGGACGAGGCTATCGACTGGCGCGCGCCGCGCCAACGTCCGAAACGCCCGCGAATCCGGCTGCTTCCGCGCGGGCGGCGTTGACACTCCGACGGCCCGTGGCTACCCGGGGGGCGTGAGCGGAGGCTTCGCCGAACGCGCCGGCGCGCTGCAGTCCTTCCTGGCGATGGACGTCCTCGAGCGCGCGCTCGAGCTCGAGGCGGCCGGCGCGAAGGTGCTCCACCTCGAGCTCGGCGAGCCCGACGCGCCGCCGCCGGCCGCGGCCCTCGAGGCGTGCCGCGCTGCGCTGGCCGAGGGCGCCACCCACTACACCGACAGCCGGGGCCTGCGCTCGCTGCGCGAGGCGATCGCCGCCGAGAAGTCGCGCCGGACGGGCGTCGCGATCGACCCGGAGCGCGTGCTCGTCACGAGCGGCACCTCGCCCGCGATGCTGCTCGTGTTCGGGCTGCTGGTCGGACCGGGCGACGAGGTGCTCGTCCCCTCGCCGCACTACGCCTGCTACCCGAACTTCATCCGCTTCTGCGGCGCGACCCCGGTGCTCGTGCCGTGCGACCCGGACGACGGCTGGCGCGTCCACGCGGAGCGCGTCGCCGCCGCGCGCAGCGAGCGCACGCGCGCCGTGGTCGTCGCCTCGCCGGCGAACCCGACCGGCGCCGTGCAGCCCCGGGACGCGCTCGCCGCGCTCGCCGACCTCGGTCTCCCGCTCGTCTCGGACGAGATCTACGACGGGCTCGTGTACGCAGGCGGGGGTCACGCTCCCTCTGCGCTCGAGACGGGTGCGCGCGACGTCTACGTGCTCGACGGCTTCTCCAAGCGCTACGCGATGACGGGCTTCCGCCTCGGCTACGTGATCGCGCCCCCGGCCGCGGCACGCCCGCTCCAGGTGATGCAGCAGAACCTCTTCATCTCGGCGAGCGAGTTCGTGCAGCGCGCGGGCCTCGCCGCGCTCGCCGCCGGCGAGCCGACGGTCGCGGCGATGCGCGCGCGCTACGGCCGGCAGCGCCGGCTCCTGCTCGAGGGGCTCGCCCGCATCGGGCTGCGGGTCGCCGCGCCGCCGGAGGGGGCGTTCTACGTGCTCGCCGACGCGCGCCACGTCGACGCCGACTCGCGCCGGCTCGCGTTCCGCCTGCTCGAGGGGGCGCACGTCGCGGTGACGCCCGGCGTCGACTTCGGGCCCTACGCCGAGGGCTTCCTGCGCTTCTCCTACGCGGTCGCAGAGGCGACGCTCGAGGAGGCGCTCGCGCGCCTCGCCGCCGCGCTCCGATGACCGACGCGGCCCGCCTCGCGCCGCGCTCCGCCGGTCGCACGTGAGCGAGCGCGTCGCGTCGGCCACTGGTCCGGAGGGCTTTCCGCGCGCCGGGCTCCCCGAGATCGCGATCCTCGGCCGCTCCAACGTCGGGAAGTCGAGCCTGCTGAACCGGCTCGCGGCGCGCCGCGGGCTCGCGTTCGCGTCGGGCAAGCCGGGGACGACGCGGCTCCTGCACTTCTACCGCGTCGAGCGCGAAGGCGGCCCCGTCCTGCTCGTCGACCTGCCGGGCTACGGGTTCGCGAAGGTGGCGAAGACCGAGCGCGCCGCGTGGCGGGCCCTGATCGAGGGCTACCTCGAGGGCCGCGCGCCGCTCGAGGCGTGCGTCCTGCTCCAGGACCTGCGCCGCGACGTCGCCGAGGACGAGACGCTGCTGCTCGCCTGGCTCGCCGAGCGCGGAGTTCCCGCCGTCGTCGCGCTCACGAAGTGCGACAAGCTCGCGCCCGCGCGCCGCAAGGAGCGCGCGGCCGCGCTCGCGCGCGCGTTCGGCCTCCCGCCCGAGCGCCTCGTCGCGACCTCGGCGCGCACGGGCCTCGGCATCGCGGCGCTCTGGAGCGCGATCGAGCGCGTGCGGCGCCGGCGCAGCCCGCGCACAGGCGGGTCCGGCGACGGCTAGCCGACCCCAGCCGCCCCGTCCGCGCGGCTCCGGCGTTCAGAGGGCGGAGATCAGCGCCAGGAGCAGAACCCCGGCGCCGAGCGAGAACGCGAGCCAGGTCACAAATGCCTCGGCGACCGAACCGCCGGTCATGACGAGCCTCCAGGATGGAAGATCGCCATGTCCGGCCGTTGGGACTGTGAAGCGCTTCACGTCCTCTGCACGCCCGGGGAGCCCCGGGGGCGCTAGGTTCGGCCCGGACCGGTCTGGCCGCGTCCCTGCGGAGGACGAGCGATTGGGCGAGCGAGCGATCCGCGGGAGCTGCCTCTGCGGCGGCGTGCGCTTCGAGCTCTCCGGCGCCGTCGGGCCGTTCGAGCTCTGCCACTGCTCGCGCTGCCGCAAGGCGAGCGGCACTGCGTTCGCCGCCATGGTCGGGGTGCGGCGCGAGGACTTCCGCCTCCTCGAAGGCGCCGAGCTGATCGAGCGCTACGAGGCGCCCGTGCGGGAGCGGCCGCCGCCCTATCGCACGGCCTTCTGCCGGCGCTGCGGGTCGCCCGTCCCGGACCCGCCGCCGGACGCCGACTGGTTCGAGGTGGCCGCCGGAACGTTGGACGACGACCCGCAGCTGCGTCCCGACCGACACATCTACGTGGAGCGTCGGGCGCCGTGGCACGCGATCGCCGACTCGCTGCCGCAGCTCGACCGGGCGGCCGTCGCGTCCCTGCGGAGTGGAGGGTCCCGCCGCGGG
>DATAGA010000095.1:0-4575 GCA_036257215.1 Myxococcota bacterium | reverse complement strand
GCCGCTCCGAGCAGGCCGTGCAGCACGCGCAAAGGCTCGAGAGCCTCGGCGTGCTCGCCGGCGGCATCGCCCACGACTTCAACAACCTGCTGCTCGCGATGCTCGGCAACGCCGGCCTCGCGCGCGAGGAGCTCGGAGCGTCCTCCCGCGCGGCCGAGTACCTCGGCGACGTCGAGCGCGCCGCGGAGCGCGCGGCCGAGCTCACGCGGCAGCTGCTGGCCTACGCGGGCAAGGGCCGGCTCGAGGTGGCCGACCTCGACGTCTCGCGCCTCGCGCGCGACGTCGTGGACCTCGTCGCCGTGTCGATCTCGAAGCAGATCGAGCTCCACTGCCGGCTCGCGCAGGAGCTGCCGGCGGTCACGGGAGACGGCTCGCAGCTGCGGCAGGTCATGATGAACCTCGTCCTGAACGCCGCGGACGCGATCGGCGACCAGGAGGGCACGATCGCCGTCGAGACCGAGCTCGTGGAGCTGGACGCGGCCGAGGGCGAAGGCTGGCTCGGCGCCGAAGGCTGGCGCGGCGGGCGCTTCGTCGCGCTGCGCGTCGCCGACACCGGGAGCGGCATGAGCGACGCGGTGCGCGCGCGGATCTTCGAGCCCTTCTTCACGACGAAGTCGACCGGCCGCGGGCTGGGCCTCGCGGCGACGCTCGGCATCGTGCGGAGCCACGGCGGCTGGCTGCGGGTCGACAGCCGACCGGGGCTCGGCTCGACCTTCCACGTGCTGCTCCCCGCAGGCGACGCGCCTCCCGCCGAGCCGGCGGCCGCCCCGCCGAGCGGCGAGCCCGCGTGGCGCAGCGACGCGACCGTGCTCGTCGTCGACGACGAGGCGCCGGTCGCGAAGGTCGCCGCGCGCATGCTGGCCGCAGCGGGCATGCGCGTGCTCCTCGCCCACGACGGCGCCGAGGCGCTCGCGCTCCAGCGCGAGCACCGCGGCGAGCTCGACCTCGTGCTGCTCGACCTCAACATGCCGGGCGTGCCGGGCGACGAGGTCTACCGCGCGCTGCGCCGCGAGGAGCCCGCGCTCCGGATCCTGCTCTCGAGCGGCCACCCGGCGGAGGAGGCGCTCTCGCGGCTCCAGGGCCGCGAGCCGCTGGCCTTCCTGCAGAAGCCCTACCGCGCGGACGCCCTGCGGCGCCGCGTGCGCGAGCTGCTCGAGACCTAATAGCGCAGCGTGTTCGGGCGGTCGCCGTAGCCGAGGTAGGCGATGCGCCGGAACCCGACGTCCATGTCGGGTGCGAGCGTGCGCAGCGTGCGCTCGTCCACGCGCTCGAACTCGGGCAGCGCCTCGAGGTTCTTCGTCAGGTGCTCTCCGGGAGGCTGGCGCAGCTCGACTTCGATCTCGTACGGCGCCGGCTGGCCGCGGTAGGGCGCGAACGCGCCCGCGCGCGCGCGCTCGACGGCGCGCCGCGCGCCGGCGCGGATCACCTCGCGCGCCCGCGCCGGCGGGATCACGTCGCCCGCGACGTTCGAGAGCGCGCGTTTCACCTCCACCGCCTCGACCTCGCCCACCCGCGCGCGCAGCTGCTGCGCCACGATCTGGTCGCCTGTCACGAGCCCGACCGGCACGCCGAGCTCGCCGGCGCGGATCGCGAACAGCTCGGGCTCGCCGCAGTCGCGCCCCGCGACGCGCACCGCCTTGAAGCGGTCGTAGGAGACCGTGTGCGCCATGATGCCGGGAAACGAGCCGGCGCGGGCGTGGTGGCCGACGAGCAGCACGACCCCGAAGGATCCGTCGAGGCCGGCCATCGTCGTCGCCGTCGGGCGCCCCGCGCCGCGCACGACGCGGCAGCGCGGGTCGATCTCGTCGAGCACGAGGTCGCAGAGGTCCTCGACGCCGTGGTTCTCCTCCACCACGACCTCGCTCGCGCCCGCGTCGAAGGCGCCCTCGACCGCGGCGTTCGCGTCGAGCGTCATGAAGCGGCGGTTGCGCTCGAAGTCCATGCCGGCGCGGATCACGTCCTGCCAGCGCACGAGCCCCGAGACGCCCTCCATGTCGACGCTCAGGTAGACCTTCACGCGGCGTAGCCTACCAGAGCGAGCGCGGGGGCCGACCAGCGGATCACGGCGTCGCGCGTCTCGACGCGGTCCCAGGCGAAGTCGGAGACGAGCTCGGCGGGCGCGACGGGCGCCGCGCTCGGGCGCAGCCCGGCCGCGCGCGCCAGGAAGCCGCACATCTCGCGCGGGCCGAGGGCGCGGCGCAGGGCGTCGGCGCCGACGGCCCCGTGGAGCTTGGCGAGCTTCTCGCCGCGCTCCTCGAGCAGCAAGAGGTGGTGGCGGTAGCGCGGCTCCAAGAGGCCGAGCAGCCGCCGCAGCGCGAGCTGGAGCGCCGTGCTCGGCGCGAGGTCACGCCCGCGCACGACGCGCGTGACGCGCGCGGCCGCGTCGTCGACGACGGACGCGAGGTGGTATGCCGCGGCGCCGTCGCGGCGGCGCACGACGGGGTCCCCGAACGCCGCGAGCGGGTCCTGGCGCAGGTCGAGCGGACCCTCCTCCGCGGGCACCAGCTCGCCCGGGTCGAGCCGCACGCGCAGCGGCTCGTCGGCGGCGCGCCAGCCGCCGCGCGGAAGCGCGCGGTCGCGGCAGCGCCCGGGGTAGCGCGCCGAGCCGTCCGGCGCCGACTTTCCGCGCTCGCGCAGGCGCGAGCGGCTGCACGCGCACGGGTACAGCCGGTCCGCGTCGGCGAGCCGGTCGAGCGCCGCGGCGTGACGCGCGCCGTGCTCGCTCTGGCGCTCGACGGCGTCGAACGAGAGCCCGAGCCAGGCGAGGTCGTCGACCATCTGCGCCGCGTACGCCGGGCGCGCGCGCTCGCGGTCGAGGTCCTCGAGCCGCAGCAGGAGGCGCGCGCCGCGGCTGCGGGCGTCGAGCCAGCAGAGGAGCGCCGCGAGCAAGGTCCCGGGGTGCGCCGGCCCCGTCGTCGAGGGCGCGAAGCGCCCGACCTCGCCCGCCATCGGCGCGGAGGGTAGCCGGCTCGGTGCGCTGCGAGCCCTGCGCGGAGCGCTACGAGCCCACGCCGGACGCGCGGGCCCGCGCGCTGCGCCCCTCCGCGGGCGGGAACGCGAGCGCCACCTCGAAGCCGGCGTCCGGCAGGTTGCGCGCGGTCACCGTCGCTCCCATGCGGATCGCGAGCCCCCGCACGAGCGCGAGGCCGAGTCCCGTGCCGGGGGCCTCGCGCGTGAGCTCGTCGCCGCCGCGCGCGAAGGGCTCGAAGATCCGCGCGAGCTCCGCCGGCGGCACGCCCGGGCCGCGGTCGGCGACCGCGAGGACGACATGGCCCGCCTCGGAGCGCAGCGCGAGCGCGATGGGCCCGCGCCCGTACTTGCGCGCGTTGTCGACGAGGTTGAAGAGCACCTGCGCGAGCGCGTCGCGCTCGAAGCGGACAGGCGGGAGCCCGGGGACCAGCGTCAGCTCGAGCTTCGCGCCGGCGCGCTCGGCGTGCGCGCTGAGCGCGGGCGCGAGCTCCTGCACCGCGTCCGCGAGCGCTCCCGTCTCGAGCGCGAGCGCCCGCTCGCCGCGCTCGAGACGCGAGTGCTCGAGCACGTCGTCGACCAGGCGAGCGAGCCGCTCCGACTCCGCGGTCAGCGTCGCGTAGTAGGCGCGACGCTTCTCTTCCGAGTCGACGGCGCCGTCGCGGAGCATCTCGACGATGAGCCGGATCGCCGTGAGGGGTGTCTTCAGCTCGTGCGACACGGCGGCGACGAACTGGCCGCGGCGCCGGGCGAAGGCGAGGCGCGTCGCCACCATGCGGTAGAGCGCGAGGAGGCCGAGCGCGCCGGTCGCCGGCAGCAGCCACGCGAGCCAGCGCGCCGCGCGCTCGGCCGGCGGCTCGGCCAGCGGGGCGAGCGCGAGGTCGAGCGCGAGCGCCTCGAAGGGCGCTGCGAAGGCATGGCGATAGCGCGGCGCGCCGGAAGCGAGCGCGCCGCCACTCTCGAGCTCGCCGCCCGGCTCGAACGCGAGCCGGGCGGGCGGGAGCGCCGGCCCGACCCCCGCGTCGCGCAGCCACACCGCGAGGCGGCTCGGGTCGAGCACGACGCCCTGCCGCGTGCCGCGCCCGTCGACGATCACCGTTCGCACGAGCAGGAGGTGATTCCCCGCGCGGCGTCCGACGAACGGGTCGACCACGACGAGCGCCGGAGGCGGCGGCGGGATGGGCACGGGGTCGCCGCGCCGCGCGCGTCGCGGCGCGCTCCGCGCCGCGGGCGGCGGCTCGGGTCGCGTCGGCCGGGTCCAGCCGGGCACCGACGGCGTCGGTCCCTCCGTGCCGCCTTCGTCCCACGCCTCGGAGCGCGCGCCCGCCGGCGGCGGAGCCGCCGCTGCGAGACGATCCTGCGCGGAGCTCTTCGCCGTTTCGGGCGGCGCCGGTGCGGCGGCGCGCTCCGCCGCGCTCGGCGCGAGGGCCAGCGACTCGCGTCCGGCCTCGGCCGCGGGGCCGACCAGGACGCGCCGCGAGCGCTCCTCGCGCGCCTGCGCGCCGCGGTTGAGCGAGCGCAGCGCCTCGAAGGAGCTCGGCGGCGCCTCCGCTTCGGGTGCGGACGCGGGCGGCGGCTGCCGCGCCGGGCTCGCTGCGGTCTCGCGCG
>DATAGA010000086.1:0-6153 GCA_036257215.1 Myxococcota bacterium | reverse complement strand
GGCAGGTGGCGGCAGCCGACCTTCTTCATCTTGTCTTCGCACGCGTCGACGCGGTCGCGGACCGTGGCCGTCACGACCTCGCGCGTCATCACCGCGGAGACCGGGGTCGATGCCGGATCGCGTCCGGCGGCCACGACGCGGCGCATGAGGTCGCGTTCCGAGAAGATTCCGACGAGCTGCTCGCCGTCGAGCACGACCAGCGCGCCCACGTCGTGCTCGCACATCCGCCTCGCGGCGGCGAGCGTGTTCTCGAACGGCGCCGCGCTCACGACCGAGCGCGCGCGGAACATCTGGGCGACGGTGTGCATCAGGCCTCCCGGGGTACCGCGCCGCGCGGAGCCCCGTCGCTCCGAGCTTTCCGTCATATCACCACGAATCGGGCCGCGCGGGAAGCCCCTGCCCCGCGGGGCTAGAGGCCGCGGGCCCGGCCGCGGTCGCGCAGCACCTCGCGCGCGGCGTTGCGGCCGCACGCCCCCATGACGCCGCCGCCGGGGTGCGCGCCGGCGCCGCAGAGGTAGAGGCCCGCGACCGGGGTGCGGTAGCGGCCGAACCCCGGCACGGGTCGCAGGAAGGCCAGCCGGTCGAGCGAGAGGGCGCCGTGGAAGATGTTGCCCCCGGTGAGCCCGAACACGCGCTCGAGGTCTGGCGGCGCCAGCACCTCGCGCTCGACGACGCTCGCCGAGAAGCCGGGCGCGACCTCGTCGACGAGCGCGAGCACGCGGTCCGCGAAGCGCTCGCGCGCAGGCTCCCACGCCGCGGCGTCCCACACCGGCGAGTGTTGGACGAAGAGCGAGGCGACGTGGCGGCCCGGCGGCGCGACGCTCGGGTCGAGCGCGGAGGGCAGCGTCAGCTCGATCATCGGCCGCTCGGGCAGCGCGCCGCGCGCCGCGTCGGCGAAGGAGCGCTCGAGCGCGCCCAGGTCCTGTGCGCCCACGTGGATCGTGCCGCTGTGCTCGGGCGCCGCCCCGCTCGCGGGCGCTGGCCCCGCGGCGCGGAATGCGGGCAAGCGGTCGAGCGCGAGGTTGATCTTCACCACCGGGCTGCGGTAGTCCGCCGCCGCGACGGCGCGCGTGAAGTCGGCCGGCAGCGCGCCCGGCTCGCAGAGGCGCAGGAAGGTGTGGTGGGGGTCTGCGTTCGAGAGCACGAGCCCGGCGTCGATCGCTTCGCCTCCCTCGAGCACGACGCCGCGCACGCGGCCGTTCGCGCACGCGATGCGCGCGACGGGCGCCTCGCGCCGGATCGCGGCGCCGGCGTCGAGCGCTGCGCGCGCGATCGCGTCCGAGACGCCGCCCATGCCGCCCGCGACGTACGCCCACACGCCGCGCGCCCCGCACGTCTCTCCCATGACGTGGTGGAGCAGCACGTAGCCCGTACCCGGTGTCGACGGCCCCGCGAAGGCTCCGATCAGCGCGTCGGTCGCGAGCGTGCCCCGCAGCGGCTCGCTCTCGAACCAGTCCTCGAGCGCGGCGCGCGCGGGGCCGAGGATCAGGGCGGCGAGGCGCGGCATGTCGCGCCGCAGCGCGAGCGCGCGCCGCGCGAGGCGCGCGAGGACGCGGGCGTCGCTCCAGCGCAGCGCCGCGGGGTCTGGGGGTGGGGCGTCGAGCAGCTCCTCGACGGCGCGGGCCGCTCCGTCGAGGAACGCCTCGTAGCGCGGCCAGCGCTCGGCGTCGCGCGTCGAGAAGCGACGGATCGACGCCTGCGACGCGGCGACGTCGTGTCCGAGCACGAGCCCACCGCCGTCGGCGAGCGGCGTGAACGAGGACGCGGGGCGGCGCGGGATGAGCCGCAGCCCGCGCGCCTCGAGCCCGAGCTCGCGCATGACGGCGGGACGCAGCAGGCCTGCGACGTACGCCGCGCGCGAGACGCGATAGCCGGGCCAGAGCTCCTCGCTGACGCAGGCGCCGCCGAGCACCGCGCGCCGCTCGAGCACGAGCGTGCGCAGGCCCGCGCGCGCGAGGTACGCCGCGGCGGTGAGGCCGTTGTGGCCGGCGCCGACGACGATCGCGTCCCACACCGCGCGGACGGTACCGCGGCGCGATGCCGCCAGTGCGACTCCCCATCCGGTCGCGCAGCCCGGCTCGTTCGGACCCGGCTAGCAGCGCGACCCAAAGAGTCGACTGCGAGAGCTTCCCTTCCGGACCGGATAGCCGCCGCCGCGGGCTGCGCCCGCAGCTCCGCGGCTAGCCGACCGAGCCGGCTTCGCTCCCGTCGGCTAGCCTGCCGCGCGGTGGTGGTGGTCGACGTCCTGGCACTCGCCGTGCTGGCCGCCGCGTTCGCGCGCGGGCTCGCGATCGGAATGGTGCGCGAGGCGTTCTCGGTGGCGGCCCTCGCCGCCGCGTGCATCGCGGTTCGCTTCGGCACGGCGCCGGCCGCCACGTGGCTGTTGGCGAACGCCGACCCAGACCTCGGCCCGCTCGGCGCTCGCGTCTTGGCCGGCTTCGGGATCGGCCTCGCGGCGCTCGTTGCGGTGGGGCTGCTCGGCCACCTCGTGCGGCGCAGCGTGCGCTTCGCCGGGCTCGGCCTCGCCGACCGGCTCGCGGGAGGCGCGATCGGCGCCGCCGAGGGCGCGCTCGTCGTCGGCGTCGCGCTCTTCGCCGCGGTGCTCCTCGTCGGTCGTAGCCACCCGCTGCTCGCGGACTCGCGCGTCCTCGCCGCGTTCGAGCGCGCGGAGCGCGCCGCGCGCCCCGTGCCGGCCGACGTCGCGGCGCCGCCCGGCGCGCGCGCCGCGGCGAAGCCGGCCTCGAAGCGCTAGCCGCGGACCGCGCGCACAGCCCGCGGACGCGGCCACTGGATCCGGCGCGACGACTCTCGGGTCGCACTCCCGGCCGAGCGACCTCGCCGCTCAGCCCGCCGCGGCCGCCGGCGGCTCCGCTTCGTTGCGAAGGGGCTCGCCGCGCGCGTAGCGGGCCAGGTTCTCGACGAAGGACTCCGCCGCGCGCAGGTGGTTGCCGGGGTTCGTGCCGGAGGCGTGGGGCGTGACGACGACGCGCGGGTGCGTCCAGAGCGGGCTCTCGGGCGGGAGGGGCTCGACCTCGAAGACGTCGAGCCCCGCGCCGCCGACCTGGCCGCTCGCGAGCGCCTCGGCGAGCGCAGCCTCGTCGATCAGCGCGCCCCGCCCGACGTTCACGACGCGGGCGCCGCGCGGGAGCAGCGCGAGCCGGCGGCTGTCGAGCACGTGGCGCGTCTCGTCGGCGAGCGGCAGCGCGAGCACGAGCCATTCGGCGCGCGGGAGCACGTCGTCGAGGCGCTCGAGCGGCCAGGTCTCGCACGGCTCGTCGCCGCGCGGCGTGCGGCGCACGCCCACGACCGCCATGCGGAACGCCTGCGCCAGGCGCGCGACCTCGAGGCCGATCGGGCCGAGCCCGAGCACGACGAGCGTGCGGCCCTGGAGGTCCTCGACGTCGCGCGGGTTCCAGCGCCGCGCCGCCTGGTCGCGGCCCCAGCCCGGGAGGTCGCGCGAGAGCGCGAGCACGTAGAGCAGCACCGTGTGGGCGATCGGCACGGCGCTGGCGCCGGAGGAGGTCGTGATTCGCACGCCGCGCGCGAGAAGCCGCTGGAAGAAGGGGTGATCGACGCCGGCCGCGAAGACGTGCAGCCAGCGCAGCTCCGGCGCCTGGTGCAGCGCGCGCGCGAGCGGGCGCGCGCCGTCCGGGAAGAGGTCGCCCGAGAAGAACGCCGCCTCGACGGCCGCGACGTCGCCGTCGACGGCCTCGCCGCGAAGGACCGCGAGCGGATGCCCAGGCGCCGCCGTGCGCAGCGCGTCGCCGAAGCGCTTCTCGATCCACTCCGAGACCAGAATCGCACCCGCCATGCCGCGGGCCTACGATACTGACACCGCGGCGAGCGGGCAGCGCCGCGCTCGGAGGCACCATGGATCCGTTCCGAGGGCGCGTCGCGGTGGTCACGGGCGGCGCGGGCGGGATCGGCGGCGCGCTCGCGCGCGCCTTCGCGGCGCGCGGGGCGAAGCTCGTCCTGGCGGACGTCGACGAGGAGGCGCTCGCGCTCGCGGCGAAGGAGCACCGCGCGCGCGGCGCCGACGTGCTCCCGGTGGCGGTGGACGTGACGAGGCGAGAGCAGGTCGAGGCGCTCGCCGAGGCGACGTTCCGCCACTACGGCGCCGCCCACGTCGTCTGCAACAACGCGGGCATCGCGATCCTCGGCCCGATCGGCCAGACGAGCGCCGCCGACTGGGAGTTCACGATGGCGGTGAACTTCTGGGGCGTCCTCTACGGAGTCGAGGCCTTCCTGCCGCGCCTGCGCGCGCAGAGCCAGGGCGGCCACTTCGTGAACACCGCTTCCATGGCCGGGCTCGTCGGCATGGCGTACTTCAGCGCCTACAACGCCTCGAAGTTCGCCGTCGTGGGCCTCTCCGAGTGCCTCCACCGCGAGCTCAAGCCCGAGGGCATCGGCGTGAGCGTGCTGTGTCCGATGATCGTGCAGACGAACCTCACCGCGAACTCGCTGAAGCTCCGCGGCGCCGGGCGCCACATCTCGGACCCGGCGCCGGAGCCGCCTGCGGCCGAGACGATGGTGGGCGGCGTGAAGCAGCCCGACGAGGTGGCCGCCCGCGTGGTCCGCGCGATCGAGCGCAACGACCTGTACGTGCTCACCCACGACATCCAGCGCGACATCCTGCGCCGGCGTGCCGCGAGGCTGGATGCGGTGTTCGAGCGGGAGAGCTGGGAGCTGTAACGGGCGACGCTACAGCGGCTTCGACAGCTCCAGCTCGTCGCGGATGGGGATGTCGTCGTGGCCGAGGGCGGGGATGGCGGGCTTGAGGGCGCGGGAGCGGGTGACGGCGTCGAGGTGGACCGCGACGAGGCGGAAGCCGACGCGCTGGTAGAAGCGCAGCGCCCCGACGTTGTCGTTCGTCGTCACGAGCCACAGCCGCCGTGCGCCGGCGCGGGAGGCGGCGGCGGAGACCGTCGCGATGAGCGCGCTGCCGAAGCCGCGCCGCTCGCGCAGCGAGCAGATCGCGACGAGCTCGCAGGCGTCGCCGTCGAGGCGGTAGCTCGCGAAGCCGACGCGCTCGCCGCCCTCCTCGGCGACGAAGCCGGGGAGCTGGCGCAGGTGGTGGAGGGCGCCGCGGCTCACGACCTCGAGCCCGCCCACGGGCGCGGACGCGCTGGCCAGCCATTCGGCGTCCGCGGCCGCGAGCGGCCGCACGAGCGGGGGCGTCGCGCCCTCGCTCACGGGCAGCTCGCGTTCGCCGCCCCGTCGTCGAGGACGTCGCAGTCCATCGCGATGCCGTCGAACGCGTCGAACGCGCGGCAGAAGCGACAGCGCGCCGCACCCGCGGCGCAGTCGGCGAGCGCGTCGACGGAGACGCTCGGGGCGCAGCCGGGGAAGGCCGTGTCGAGCGCGACCCCGGCGCAGTGCTTGGCCGCGCCGTCGCGCAGCGACGCCTCCTTCTTGGCGATCTTGCCCTTCTCGTCGGCAACGAGGTAGGCGAAGAGGGCGTTCTGGAGCGCCTCGTCGGAGATGGCGAGCGTGCCGTCGGACTTGCCCTTCAGGAGCTTCTTCTTCTCCTTCACGGCGAGCTCGAAGAGCAGGTCGGCGATCGCGGTCGCTCGCTTCGCGACCTCCTCCTGGCAGCGCGCGCCGGCGGGATCGGCCGCGTCGAGCGCGAGCGCCGCGTCGAGGTCGGCACCGAAGACGTCCGCGAAGAGCGCGATCGGCTCCGCCACCCCGGCCGCGTTGACCGCGGCGCCCCCGGCGTAGCCGAAGGTCGGCAGCTCCGCCGGGTCGCACTTCTGGGCCTCGGCGGAGAGGGTCTTCGCCTGCTTCGCGGCGACCTTGCCATCCGGGTCGTTCCCGAGGCAGTCCTGCGCGGTCGCGGGCACACCGAGCTCGCCCACGCGGCCGGCGGCCGCGTCGTCGAGGCAGGTGCACGCGACCTTGTGCTGCGCCTTCGCCAGCGCCGCGCCGGCCTGGTTCAGCGCCGCGATGCAGCCGCGCACGGCCTTCGACGCGGGCTCCTCACCCTGACAGGCGGCGTCGCAGCCGTCGCCCGCCACGGTATTGCCGTCGTCGCACTCCTCGCCGAAGTCGACTCGGGCGTTGCCGCACACCTCGGCGAGGCACTGGCTCGAGCAGCCGTCGCCGGAGTCGCGGTCGCCGTCGTCGCACTCCTCGTCGCCTTCCGTCGCGCCG
>DATAGA010000083.1:0-1850 GCA_036257215.1 Myxococcota bacterium | reverse complement strand
GACCGGTGTCCAAGATGGCCTACCTCGACCGCTTCGGGGCGGAGCTCCCGAGCTGAGCGAGCCGCTCGTCCTCGACCCCTGGCGGGTGCAGGACGACCGCGAGCGCGGCGAGCCGCAGACGCGGGTCGACCGGGACGCCGCGCTGCTCGAGGCCGTGCGCGCGGGCGCGGCGCCCGCCACGGCGCGCGTGTGGTCGAACGCGCGCGCCCTCTGCGTCGCGCGCGCCGACGCGCGCCTCGCCGGCTTCGGGGCGGCGCGCGCCGCCCTCGCGCGCGAGGGCTGGCCGGTCGTGCTGCGCGAGTCGGGTGGCACCGCGGTCCCTCACGGTCCCGGGGTCGTGCTGCTCTCGCTCGCCTTCCGGCCGCCGTCGGGGACGCGCTCCACGCTGGAGGCGACGTACGCGGCGCTCTGCGCGCCGCTCGCCGCCGCGCTCGCACGCCTCGGCGTCCCGAGCGCGCCGGGCGAAGCGCCGGGCTCGTTCTGCGGCGGGCGCTTCGACCTGCTCGCGTTCGGGCGCAAGATCGCGGGCACCGCGCAGCGCTGGCGCGCCCGACCCGGCGCGGCCGAGCCCGGGCGCGGCGCCATCCTCTGTCACGCGGCGCTCCTCGCCGATCTCGACGTCGCCGACGCGACCGCCGCGGTGAACCGCTTCTACGCCGAGGCGGGCGGCGCGCGGCGCTGCGAAGCGACGGCCTCGATCGACCTGCGCGAGGCGCTCGGCCGGGCGGGCCGGCCGGCGGCCGCCGGCGCCGACGTCGCGGGCGCGTTCCGCGACGCGCTGCTCGCCGTGCTGCGCGAGGGCGAGGGGTGTGCTTGACTGATCGGCTCGGAGGAGGCCGGCGTGAGGGACATTCTCGGGTACCAGGGCAAGTGCGTGGTCGTGACGGGCGCGGCCTCGGGCATGGGGGCGGCGGCCGCGCGCACGCTCGTCGAGCTCGGCGCGGAGGTGCACGCGCTCGACGTGAAGCCGGTCGAGGCGCCCGTGAAGCAGTCGATCGCGTGCGACCTCTCGCAGCAGGCCTCGATCGACGCCGCCGTCGAGAAGCTGCCGTCGAGCGTCGACCGGCTCTTCCACTGCGCCGGGCTGCCCGGTCCGCCGTTCTCCCTGCTCGACACGACGCTCGTGAACTTCGTCGGCCTGCGGCACCTGAACGAGCGGCTGGCTCCGCGCATCCCCGAGGGCGGCGCGATCGCGGCGATCACGTCCGTCGCCGGCATGGGCTGGGCCAAGAACCTCGACAACGTGAAGGCCCTCGTCGCGACACCGGACTTTCGGTCGGCGCGCGCGTGGCTCGAGGCGCACCCGAACGAGAACAACGGGTACCTCTTCTCCAAGCAGTGCATCGTCTACTACACGAAGGCGAAGGCGCTCGAGCTCGTGGCGCGCAAGGTCCGGATGAACTGCCTCTCGCCCGCGCCGACCGATACACCGATGCTCCCGACGTTCCACCAGCAGGCGACGAAGGACTTCATCGAGACGCACTTCCTCGCGCCGATCGGCCGCAACGCGACGCCCGAGGAGATGGCCGAGCCGCTGATCCTGCTCAACTCGGACGCCGCACGCTTCGTCTCGGGCGTGAACCTCATGGTCGACTACGGTTACGTCGCGTCCGTCGAGATCGGGGCGCGGCCGGCGCTGCTCTGAAGCCGCGCGTCCACCTCGTCGACGCGACGTACGAGCTGTTCCGCTGCTGGTTCGGCGCGCCGCCGGCCTCTGCGCCGGACGGGCGCGAGGTCGGCGCGACGCGGGGCGTGATGCAGACGCTGCTCTACCTCTGTCGCGAGGAGGGCGCGACGCACGTCGCCTGCGCCACGGATCACGTGATCCGCTCGTTCCGCAACCGCCTCTA
>DATAGA010000045.1:0-13260 GCA_036257215.1 Myxococcota bacterium | reverse complement strand
CTACGCCGCCTGGCAGCGCCCGGAGCAGCGCTCCTACCAGCACTCCCGCGCGACGAGCGTCGAGGCCCTGCGCAGCGAGGGCAAGTACCGCGTGCTCACGCCCGAGCAGTGCGTCGAGCTCGCCCGGGCGCAGGGCCCGCTCGCGACCTTCGTCCACGCGCCCCTCTGCGGCGGCGCGCCGCCGGCGCTCGGCTGGAGCAGCCTGCGGCTCTACGCGGAAGAGGTGCTGCCGCGGCTCGGGTAGACCGGTCGCGCGCCGAGAGGAGGAACGCCGTGCCGATCCCCCGCGCCGAGCTCGAGCGCGCGCTCGCGCTCTACAACGCCGCCCGCGACGAGGCCTCGCGCATCGGCGACTGGAGCGTCTGGGCAGCCCGCTTCACCGAGGACGCCCACTACGTCGAGCACGCCTACGGCGAGCTCGACGGACGCGAGGCGATCCGCGAGTGGATCCAGAAGGTGATGGCGCCCTACCCGACCATGACCTTCCCGCAGGACTGGGTGGCGTTCGACGAGGAGCAGGGCGCCGTCGTGTTCCAGTGTCAGAACGCCTTCCCGCCGCCGTTCGACCGGGACGGGCGGCCGTTCGCGTTCCCGACCTGGACGCGCCTCGTCTACGGGCGCGACGGGCTCTGGGCCTCGGAGGAGGACGTCTACAACCCGGCCCGCGACGCGCCGCGCGTCTTCAAGGCCTGGATCGAGGCGGGCGGCAAGCCGCTCACGCGCGAGCAGGTGAAGATGGTCCACACCCAGGCGCGGCCCTAGCGCGCGAGGTCAGGGCTTCGGCACCAGCGCGATCGCGAAGCGGGACGAGGGCTCCCAGTGGTAGCGGCCCGCCTGGTATCGGCGCGGCCCGTCGTCGATCACCGACCAGGTGAAGCTTCCCGCCAGCTCCTCGACGAACAGCGTCGCCACCGCCACGACCAGCGAAGCCGCGATGCACTGGTGATCCCCGATCCCGAAGGGCGCGTACTCGTCGGACGAGTAGCTCCGCTCGAGGAAGCGCGCCGGGCGGAAGCGGTCCGGCTCGGGGAAGACGCCGGGGTCCCGATGGGTCTCGCGCGTCAGGATGCTGACGGCGCTGCCTGCGGGAAACCGGTAGCCCTCGAACGCGAAGTCCTCGAGCGCCTCGCGGTTCACCGACTCCGCCTGGTCGAGCCGCAGCGTCTCCAGGACGCAGGCTCGCGCGAGCTGCGAGCCGCCCGGGCCGGCGGCGAGGGCCGCGTGCAGATCGGCCACGGCGGACGGGTCATCGCTCAAGTGCTTCACCACCCAGCGCAGGAGATCGCGCAGGTCGTGGCGGCCGCGCTCCACGACGTAGACCAGGTTGCCGATCACCGTGTCGTCGACCGCCTCGAGCCGCTCGCTCACGAGCCGCGGCAGCATCGCGTCTCCGAGCTCGACGGCGTCCCCGCGCCGTAGCGACGTCACGAGCTGCAGCAGCGCGCTCCGGATCGCGCCGAACGCCGCGACCTGCTCGGGCCCGACGGCCGCCAGCCAGCCCTCCGGGCCGAGCCGGTGGAACGCGTCTTCGAAGCCGCGCGCAGCGGAGGCCTCGGGGCGGACGCCGAAGATCAGGCGGAGCAGGACCGCGAGCGAGATCCGATCCAGGGCATCGAAGAGGCGCTCGCCGGGCTTGCGCGGTCCCGCGCCCTCCGCCAAGCCGAGCAGCTCGTCGCGCAGGATGGCCCTCAGCTCGGGCTCCGCCGCCGCGACGAGCGCATCCGGGAGCGCGCCCTTGAGCAGGCGTCGGTAGTGGGGATGGATCTCGGGAGCCATGCTGCGGAGATAGTTCGCAGGGACGAGCGGCGTGATGTCGCGGGCCGCCGGATGCATCAGCACCGCGCGGTGCTCGTTGAGCAGACGCCTGCCGCGCGGGAAGCCGACCACGCAGATCTTGAGCTCGCCGGAGCCCCAGAAGAGCTTGAAGATCGGCCCGTGGCGCTCCAGCTGCTTCAGGTAGAAGCGGTCGTCCGACGTCGCGTCCGTGAGCGCGGAGGCGCGCAGAGACCCCGGTGGCAGCCGGCCCGCCAGCCCCAGCGCGTCGCGCGCCTGCATCCGCCAGCGCGACGCGTGCCAGGCGGCGCGACGCGCGCCGCCCCGAGCCCTGTCGCCCAGCCAGCGCGCGAGCTTGCGCGAGTCGGCGGCGGCGAGCCTGGACCGGAGGTTGCGCGGCTCGCTCACCACGCCGTCCCGGTCACGCAGTCCCGAGCGCGGGCCGCGCCGCGCCTCCGGCTTCGCGAGCGAAGCCCGCGAAGCAGGCGTCCAGCCGCGCCACGAAGGCCGCCCTTTCGGACGCCTCGAGGAAGCTGGCCTCGAAGCCGTTGCGCGCCAGTGCGTACGCTTCGGGGACGCCGAGCTGGGGCAGCGCCGCGAACGTCTCCACGAAGTTCTCGTTGACGCCGCCGCCGAAGTAGGCGGGATCGTCGGAGTCGAGAGTGACGCACAGACCCGCGTCGAGCAGCGCGGGCAGGACGTGCTGCTCCAGGGACTCGAAGACTCGCAGCTTCACGTTCGAGAGCGGACATACGGTCAGCGGGACGCGCTCGCGGGCGAGACGCCGGACGAGCGCGGGGTCCTCCGTGCAACGCACGCCGTGGTCGATCCGCTCGACGCCCAGCACGTCGAGCGCGGAGCGGATGTACGCGGGCGGGCCCTCCTCGCCCGCGTGCGCCACGAGGCGCAGCCCCAGCCCGCGGCAGCGCGCGAACACGCGCGCGAACTTCTCGGGCGGGTGGCCGCGCTCGGAGCTGTCGAGCCCGACGCCGATGAAGTCGCGGCGCCACGGCAGCGCTGCTGCGAGCGTGGCGAACGCGTCCGCCTCGCTCAGGTGGCGCAAGAAGCACAAGATCAGCGAGGCGCTCAGCCCCAGCTCGGCCCGCGCACGGCGCACCGCGGCGCTCAGCCCCTCGATGACCGCCCCGAACGGCACGCCGCGCGCAGTGTGGGTCTGGGGGTCGAAGAAGATCTCGGCGTGGGCGACGTGGTCGGCTGCGGCGCGACGCAGGTGGGCCCAGGCGAGGTCGAAGAAGTCCCGCTCCGTCCGCAGCACCGCTGCCACGGCGTAGTAGACGTCGAGGAAGCTCTGGAGGTCCGCGAACGAGTAGGCGGTGCGCAGCGCCTCCACGCTGTCGTAGGGGAGTGCCACGCGGTTGCGCTCGGCCAGCTCCAGGGCCAGCTCGGGCTCGAGCGAGCCCTCGACGTGGACGTGCAGCTCCGCCTTGGGCATGGCGCGAAGCAGTGCAGGCAGGTGTCGACGCGGAATCGTGTCGAGGCGCAGCGTGCGTCTCCGAGGGTCCGCGATTGTCTCACGCGGTCGGTCGCTGCCGCAAGCGCGTCAGCCCGGCGTGGATCGGCAGACCCGATGCAGAACGCCGGCAGCTTGGCGCGGCCGGGGCAGCGCGAATAGCATCGCGGGCTACGACGAGCCGATCGCGAATGCAACCCCTCCACGCGCAGACCAACGTCCAGCTCTACGGGCAGCTGCTGGCGCTCGGCTGGCCGGAGGCGGAGCTCGTCCGGGTCCGGGCCTGCTACGCGCTCGCCATGCGTCTCCACGTCGCGCGGTTTCGGCCCTCCGGCCGCCAGTTCCTGGCTCACCTGGTCGGCACCGCGAGCCTCCTGGCGTGGATGGACGCCGCTCCGGACGTCGTGCTGGCCGGCCTCCTCCACGCCGTCTACGACCAGGGCGACTTCGGAGACGGTCGCCGCACCATGACGCACGCGAAGCGCGGGCTCGTGCGGTCCGTCGCGGGCCAGCAGGTGGAGTCGCTCGTCGCGGCGTATACGGAGCTCGGCTGGAATCGCGAGATCCTCGCTCGCACCCTCGCGCGCGACGAAGCCTTCGAGCCCTTCGAGCGCGACGTGCTCCGCATTCGGCTCGCCAACGAGCTCGACGACCACCTCGACCTCGACGTCCTCTACGGGGCCGCACGCCGCGAGCGGCTCGAGTACCTGGCGGACGCGACGCCGGGTCTCTCGGCGCTCGCGCGGCGGCTCGGGCACGCGCCGCTCGCGCAGGCCTTCGAGGACGTTGCGGCGGCGTGCGGCGACGCGCGGATCCCCGCGAGCCTCTCCACCGATCAGCCGTTCTGCTTCGACGTGCTGCCGCCGTCCACCCGGCGCCGTCCGCGCGCGGCGTGGAACCACGCGCGGCCCTGGCGCAGCTGGCAGCTCGAGCGCGCGCGGCGCTGGCTGCGCCGCCTGGCGGGACGCTGACGGCCGACCTCAGAACGCGTCGGAGTCCGTCAAGCGCGCGTCCCAGCCCTCGAGCGTGTCGAGCGCCACGCCGGCGACCTGCCACGGCGCATCGCCGCCGTCGGCACCGATCCGGCGCACGAGGATCGTCGGCCGGGAGGACGCGAGCGGCCCCGGCTCGGGGGCGTCCTCGAAGCCGAGTCGGCGCAGGGCGTGCTGCGCCGGCTCGGGCCACGCGGCCGACCACGTGCCGAGCGGCTTCTGGATGCGCTCGGCGTAGGCCACGGCGGCCCCGAGGAGCTCGTCGAAGGACAGTCCCGCACTGCACTCCCAGTCGGCGATCGTGAGGGCGCCGCTCGCGATGGGCGGCGCGGGGCGGTGGAGCGCGAGGAAGCCGGCGACCCGGCCGCCGCGCTCGACGTAGAGGAAGCGGTAGCGCGACGAGGGGTCGCGAAAGCGCCAGCGGAAGTACGCGGCGTCCCGCACCCGTCGGATGCGATCGGGGCGGCGCGCCTCGGCGGCGAGACCGGCCATGTCCTCCGGCCGCGGCTCGGCCTCGATCCGCACGCCGGGTTCCGGTCGCGACGCATAGCGCGCCGCGCGCACGGCGTAGCGCAGCACGCGATCCCGCACGCGGCGGCCGCCGATGCTCTGGGGCCGGCCGAGCGGCCGGAGGGGTCCGGTTCCGCGCCAACCCTCGGCCAGCGAGCTGACGTGGGTCGCCGCGCCAGCGCTCAGATTGAAGGCCCACTCGACGCCGCGGCGTCCCAGCTCGGCCTCGCTCGCCCGGGTCAGCAGCCCGAAGAGGCCCTTCTGGCGGTGCGCCGGGTCGATCGCCGTGCCCGCGAAGCAGGGCGCGCGCAGCCGGACGGCCGCGTCGCCGAGCTCCCACAGCGCGTGCTGCAGGACGCGCATCGCCACGACCTCGCCGCGGCAGAGCGCGAGCTGGACCCAGTGACCCTCGAAGCAGGGGTTCTCCTCGTGCTGCCAGCGGAAGTGTGCTGCGTTCCACGCGGGGGCGATGCCGCGGAAGAGGGTCCGAAGCCGCAGCACGCCGGCGCGGTGGCGCTCCTCCCAGGGGACGACCTCGTAGCCGTCCTCCTCCGGGATCACGCCCGCGTCCGCCGCTCGATGAACGCCAGGACGTCCGCGACGGTGTCCCACTCGGCCCGGAGGTCGATCCGCTGGAGCTCGAGTGCCCCTCCGAGCGCCTCGGCGACCCACTCGGCGACCTCGAGCAACGCCAGCGAGTCGAGCAGCCCCGAGCGGATCAGCGACGTGTCGTCGCGCAGCTCGCCCGCGAGCGCCTTCTCGCTCTTCGCGAGGAGCTCGCGCACGAGGCGCACGAGGTCCTCACGCCGCGTCGAGCTCATTCGCTCTCACCACGTCCGCGCGCTCCCACGTCATCGGCTCGGCCAGCGCGACGACCACCTCGCGCGGCCCTTCGAAGGGGTCGCGGCCGTGGGCGACGAGCACGTTGTCGAGCACGAGGAGGTCGCCCGCCCGCCAGTCGAACCGCAGCGTCTCGGCGCGGTACGCCGCGCGGATCTCGTCGAGCACGTCGGGCTCGATCGGCGCGCCGTCGCCGTAGCAGGTGTTGCTGGGGTAGTCGTCCGCGGAGAAGAGCCGCACGAGCGTGCGGCGCACGCGCTCCGGCAGCGTCGTCACGTGGAGCGCGGCCGCGTGGTTGAACCAGACTGGCTCGCGCGTCTCCGGATGACGGATCAGGGCAGGGCGCACCTGCCGCGTGCGCAGCCGATCGGGGCCGACCCACTCGGCGTGGATGCCGTTCTCCCGCAAGTAGGCGTCGAGCTCGGCGCGGTCGTCCGTCTGGAACGCATCGCGCCACGACGGCCCGAAGCTGCCGGTGCCGAAGTTGCGCACGTAGAGGACGCCCCGCTCCGCGAAGGCGCGTCGGGTGGAGGGACGCAGCCTCGCGAGCACCCTCCGCACGTCCGCGAGCGGCGTGCAGCCTCCGGCCTGGGCCGGTCGTACGCAGTGGAGGAACAACTTGCGCGGCCAGCGGGCCGCGTAGGTGCTCTCGTTGTGGAGGAAGAGCTCGTGGGAGGGCGGGTAGTCCGCGGCGGTGTAGATCCGTCCTGCGAGGTGCGTCCGGTGCGCAGCGCGGTCGGTGTACTCCATGGGCTCCCCGCAGAGGGCCGCGACCACGCGGCCCATCGGCTCGAGCCCCCCCGCGCCGAAGCCGCGCAGGAGCAGCGCCCCGTGGCGGCGCAGCTCGGCCAACAGCTCTTCGCGCCGGCGCGCCGCCCATCCGCCGATCTCGTCGGGCGCCGTCCCGAGCTCGATCGTGCGCGGCAAGGGGGGTCGGTCGGCGAGGAGCGGTGCAGTCAAGGTGGGCATGATGGCGCAGTCCGTGGGTCCCCGGGGTACCGGACCTGGTGATGCGCAAGCGACGAGCAACTAGCAAGACGCACGCAAGGCACCCCACGTCCCAGTCTGATGCGCCTCGAGGTCGTCTAAGCTTCCCGCCGCATGGTGCAGGCCCCGGTCGACTTCGAACCGTTCGCACGGACGGAGCTCGAGCAGTCGATCGCGCGCCGCTTCGAGCGCCAGGTGGCTCGCTTCGGCGATCGTCCGGCGGTCGGAGTCGACGGCACCTCCGTGAGCTACTCCGAGCTCGATCGGCGCGCCGAAGCGGTCGCGTGCGCGGTGCGCGAGCGGACCGGCGGGGCGCCGGCGCGGGTCGTCGTGCTGTGCGCGCAGGGCGTGCCGCTCGTCGCGGCGATCCTGGGGGCGCTGAAGGCCGGCGCCGCCTACGTGCCGCTCGAGCGCGCGCAGCCCGCCGCGCGGCTCGCGCCGCTCCTCGCGCACGCCCGCGCGGCGCTGGTCTTGACCGACGCCGCGAGCCGGGACGCGGCGCGGGCGCTCGCGGGTGAGGCGGTGCCGGTCGTCGAGGTGGAGGAGCACGCGGCGGCGACCGGGCGGGTCGGCGGCGCGGACGCCCGCGAGCCCAGTGCCCCAGCCTACGTCTACTACACCTCCGGTACGACCGGGGCGCCCAAGGGCGTGCTCGACACCCAGCGCAACGTCCTCCACAACGTCATGCGCTACACGAACTCGCTCTGCATCGCGCCGAGCGACCGCCTGACGTTGCTCCCGGCCAGCCACCTCTCCGGCGCCGTGTCGAGCCTCTTCGGCGCGCTGCTGAACGGCGCGAGCGTGCACCCGTTCGACGTGGCGGGGCGCTCCGCCGCCGAGCTCGCGGACTACCTGCTGCGCGAGCGCATCACGATCTACCACTCCGTGCCGGCGATCTTCCGGAGCTTCCTCTCGGGTGAGCGGCGCTTCCCGGACGTCCGCGTCGTGCGGCTCGAAGGCGACCGCGCATCGGCGCGCGACGTCGAGCTCTTCCGCCGCCACTTCACCGCCCACGCCGTGCTCGTGAACGGTCTCGGCTCCACCGAGACGGGCCTCGTGCGGCAGCACTTCGTGCGTCCGGACACGCCCGTTGCCGACGGGTTGCTCCCGGTCGGCGGCCCCGTCGAGGACATGGAGCTGCTGCTGCTCGACGAGCGCGGCGGCGCCGCGGCTCCGGGGGCCGTCGGCGAGGTCGCGGTGCTCAGCGAGTTCCTGGCGACGGGCTACTGGCGCGCCCCCGACCTCACCGCGCGGGCATTCGGGCCGGATCCGAGCGGAGGGCCGCGCCGCGTCTACCGCAGCGGCGACCTCGGCCGGCTCGGGCCGGACGGCCGGCTCGTCGTGCTCGGGCGCCGCGACGGCCGGGCCAAGGTTCGCGGACAGAGCGTCGAGGTCGCCGAGGTGGAGGCAGCGCTGCTCGCGTTGCCGGGGGTGCGCGACGCGGTCGCCGCGGTGCGGAGCGATGTCGACGGCACGGGCCGCCTCGTCGCGTGGGTCGTGCCGACGTCGCCGCCGCCGACGGTGAGCGCGCTCCGCGCGCAGCTCGGGCAGCGACTCGCGCCGCTTCTCGTTCCGAGCCGGTTCGTGTTCCTCGACGCGCTCCCGCTCGCCGCGAGCCGCAAGCTCGACCGCGGCGCGCTGCCCGCTCCGGCCCCGGAGCGCCCGCCGCTCGAGAGCGCCTACGCCGCGCCCACGAACGCGCTCGAGTCGCTGCTCGTCCACCTGTGGGAGGAGGTCCTCGAGCTCGCGCCGGTCGGGATCCGCGACGCGTTCCTCGATCTCGGCGGCGACTCGCTCGCGGCCGTCGCGATGCTCGAGCGGGTAGAGGCCGCGCTCGCGCGGCCCCTGTCCACGGCGCTCCTGGCGTCGGCCGGAACCGTCGAGCAGCTCGCGCGGGCGCTCGTCGCGGCGCAGCCGCCCGACCTGCGAGCGCCGCTCGTCGCGCTGCGTCCGGGCGGGTCGAAGCGCCCCTTCGTCTTCCTGCACGGAGACTACTGGAGCGACGGGCTCTACTGCGTGCACGCCTCGCGCCATCTCGACCCCGAGCGGCCGCTCTGGCTGCTCCCGCCCTGCGGGCTCGACGGGGGTCCGATCCCCGAGAGCATCGAGGCGATGGCGGAGGTCCACCTGCAGGCGCTGCGCCAGGCGCAGCCTCGCGGGCCGTATCTCCTCGGCGGCAATTGCAACGGCGGACTCGCCGCGCTCGAGCTCGCGCGTCGGCTCACGAGCGAAGGGGAGCGCGTCGACGCCCTCGTCGTCGTGCGCGCATCGGCGCGCGGCGTTCGCTACCGGCTCCACGCAGCCGCCGCGCGCGCGCTCGTCGCGGCGTGCCGGCGTCCGCGGGACGAGGCGCTCCTCTGGCGCGAGCGCCTGATCGCGTTCGCCGAGCTGTTGCGCCGGTCCGGCGCACGCGCCCGCGTGCGGCTCGTGCGCGACAAGCTGGCCTCCGCAGCGAGGGCGCTCCTCGCCCGCCCGGCCGCAGCGCCGGCGCCGAGCGCCGCGGGCGCAGGAGCGCCGCTCACGCCCGGGCGCGTGCCGCGCGAGCGCCTGCGCGACGCGTTCACGCGGGCGGCGGCGCTGTACGTGCCGCGCCCCTACGGCGGGCGCGTGACGCTGCTGTGGCCCGAAGCCGACGACGAAGCTCCGGCGGAAGCGGCGCGCTCGTGGGCTCGCGTCGCTCGCGACGTCGAGCTGCGCGTGCTCCCCGGCGACCACCTGAGCTACTCCACCAAGCACGTGCAGGCGTTCGCGCGCGAGCTCGACCGCTGTCTCGCGCGAAGCGACGGCTCGGCCGCGGCGGGCGGATGCTGAAGTACGTCGGTCGCAGCGTCCCTCGCAAGGAAGGCACTGCCAAGGCGACGGGCCGCGCGGGCTTCCTCGACGAGCTGCGCTTCGAAGGCGCGCTCCACGCGCGCACCTTCCGGAGCACGATCGCCCGCGGCCGCCTCGCCGGCGTGCGCCTCGCGCTCGCCGGCGACGGCTTCACCGTCGTGGACTGGACGGACGTCCCCGGTCGCAACCGCGTGTCGGAGCAATGCGAGCAGCCGTTCCTCGTCGAGCGCGAGATCCACCACGCCGCGGAGCCCGTCCTGGTCCTGGCCCACGCCGAGCGCGACGCGCTGCTGGCGGCGCGCGTCGAGCTCGACGAGGAGCCCGGCGAGCCGGTCCTCGACGCCGAGCGCGCGCGCGAGGCGTTCAAGACCGTCGCCATCGAGAAGGGCGACGCCGCGGCGGCGCTCGCGTCCGCCCCCGTCGTGGTGGAGGGCGAGTACCGGACCGGGCACCAGGAGCACGCGTACCTCGAGCCCCAGGGCGTCGTCGCCGTGCCGGACGGCGACTCGCTCGCGATCTACGGCTCGCTCCAGTGCCCCTTCGACGTCCAGCGCGCGGTGGAACGGCTCCTCGGCGGCGCCGTGCGGTCGGTCCGCGTCGTCGCCACCGAGATCGGCGGCGGCTTCGGCGGAAAGGAGGAGTACCCGGCCCTGATCGCCGGCCACGCGGCGCTCCTCGCGTGGAAGGCGCGACGGCCGGTGAAGCTCGTCTACGACCGCGCGGAGGACATGCTCGCGACGACGAAGCGGCACCCGGCCGTGGTGCGGCACCGGACAGGGCTGGATCGCGACGGACGGCTGCTCGCGATGGAGATCGACGTGCTGCTCGACGCGGGGGCGTACGCGACGCTCTCGCCGGTCGTGCTGACGCGCGCGTGCATCCACGCGACCGGTCCCTATCGCTGCGACGCGGTGCGGATCCGCGGCCGCGCCGCGCGCACGAACACGCCGCCGAACGGCGCCTTTCGCGGCTTCGGCGCCACCCAGACCCAGTTCGCGATCGAGGTCCACCTCGACCGGATCGCGCAGGCCGTCGGGCTCGACCCCGTGCGGCTGCGCGAGCGCAACGCGCTGCGGTCGGGCGACACGACGGCGACCGGCCAGCGCCTCGGCGCCGACACGAGCGCGCTCGCCGTGCTGCGCGCGGCGGTGCGCCGCTCGGGCTACCGGCGCAAGCGCGCGGCGGCGACCGACGGCCGCCGGGGCGTCGGGCTGGCGCTCACCTGGCACGGGGCCGGCTTCACCGGGAACGGCGAGCGCTGGCTGGCGTCCCGCGCCGCGCTCGAGACGACGCCGGACGGCGTCCGGATCCTCTGTGCCAGCACCGAGTTCGGCCAGGGCACCCGCACGATGCTCGCCCAGATCGTCGCCGAGGCGCTCGACGTCCCCTTCGAGTCCGTCGAGCTGGCGCCGGCCGACACGAGCCTCTCGCCCGACAGCGGGCCGACGGTCGCCTCGCGCACGTGCATGGTGGTGGGGCGCATCCTGCAGCACGCGGCCGAGGAGCTGCGCGAGCGTCTCGCGGGCCTCTCGCCGGGCGAGTACCACCGCCGCCACGGGACGCTGTCGGTGACGAAGGAGTACGAGCCGCCTGCCGGCGCGGCGTTCGACGACGAGCGCTGCCGCGGCGACGCCTATGCGACGTTCGCGTTCGGCTGCCACGTCGCGGAGGTGGAGCTCGACCGCGACACGTTCGAGGCGCGCCCCTCGCGGCTCACGGCTGTCGTCGAGGTCGGCCGCGCGGTGCACCCCGTGCTCGCGCGTGGCCAGGTCGAGGGCGGCACTGCGCAGGGGGTCGGCGGGGCGCTGTTCGAGCACGTGACGATGCGCGGCGGACGCATGACCAACGCGCGACTCGGGGACTACCGCGTGCCGCGCGCGTGCGACACGCCGCGCATCGACGTCGTCCTGCTCGAGAGCCCCTTCGCCGGCGGCCCGTACGGGGCCAAGGGCCTCGGCGAGCTCCCGATCCACGGCCCGGCGCCGGCGCTGGTGAACGCGCTGCGCTCGCTCGGGCTCGATCTGCGCGAGGTGCCCGTGCGTCCGGACGCGATCCTGGAGGCCGCGTGCGGCTCGAGCTGAACGGGAAGGAGGTGGAGCTGGAGGCCGCGCCGATGGCGCGCCTGCTCGACGTCCTGCGCGACGTCTGCGGGCTGCTCGGCACCAAGGAGGGCTGCGGGGACGGCGCCTGCGGCGCGTGCACCGTGCTCGTGGACGGCGCTGCGGTGTGCGCGTGCCTCGTGCCGGTCGCGCAGGTCGAGGGCGCGTCGGTCACCACGATCGAGGCGCTGCCCGAGGGCCACCCGCTGCCGCGCGCGTTCGTCGACGAGGCCGGAGCGCAGTGCGGCTTCTGCACGCCCGGCATGATCCTGACGGCGCTCTCGCTCGGGCGCCGGCCGTCGCGCGCGCGGCTCCAGGAGGCACTCGCGGGGAACCTCTGCCGCTGCACCGGCTACGAGGCGATCTACCGGGCGATCGGGCGCGCGCGATGAGGACGCCGCTCGCCGCGCTCGAGCTGCTGCAGCCGCGCTCGCTGCGCGAGGCGCTCCGGATGCTGCGCGACGACGGCGGGCTCGTGCCGCTGGCCGGCGCCACCGACGTCTACCGCGCCCTCGCCGCCGGCGAGCCGCCGGGCAGGCGCTTCCTGAACCTCTGGCGGCTCGACGCGCTGCGCCGCGTGGGCGTGCGCGGCGAACGCCTTTCGATCGGCGCGCTCGCGACCTACGCGGCGCTCCTGCGCTCGCCGACCGTCCGGCGCCGGCTTCCGATGCTCGCTGCGGCCTGCGCGTCGGTGGGAAGCCTGCAGATCCGCAATCGCGGCACGATCGGAGGGAACGTCGCCGCGGCGCCGGCCGCGGGCGACACGCACCCCGTGCTGGCGGCGGCCGGGGCCGACGTCGTGCTGCGGAGCGCAGGCGGCGAGCGGCGGGTGCCGATCCGCGCGTTCCTCGGCGGCGAGCGCGGCGCGGGGCGGCGGCCGGACGAGCTCATCGTCGCGCTCGAGGTGCCCCGGGTGGAAGGTGCGCAGTGGTTCCGGAAGGTCGGCCGCACGCTGGCGCTCGCGGCCGTGCGCTCGGACGCGCCGCGCCTGGCCTTCGCGGGGGTCGCCTCGACGGTGAGATGCACGGAGGGCGCCGCGGCCGCCCTCGCCGCCGGCGCGCTCGACGACGCCGTCCGCGCGCTCGAGCTCGAGATCGAGCCCCGCGACGACGACCTCGCGAGCGCGCGCTACCAGCGCGCCGTCGCGGAAAACCTGCTGCGGCGGTTCTGGTACGACACCGCGCCGAGGAGCGCGTCGTGAGGGTGCTGCGCGGCAGCCGCGTTGCGACGCCGGGCGGGATCCGCCCGGCGGCCATCCACTTCGAAGGGGGGCGCATTCGGTCGGTCCGCGCGTTCGACGACGTGGCGGCCGGCGCCGAACTCGTCGAGGCCGGAGAAGCGCTCGTCTTCCCCGGCCTCGTCGACACCCACGTCCACGTGAACGAGCCGGGCCGCACCGACTGGGAGGGCTTCGCGACTGCGACGCGCGCCGCGGCGGCCGGCGGAGTGACCGCCTTCCTCGACATGCCGCTCAACAGCATCCCGCCGACGACGACGGTGGACGCGCTCGCGCGCAAGCGCGCCGCGGCGGAAGGACGCTGCGCGGTCGACGTCGGCTTCCTGGGCGGCGTCGTGCCCGGCAACGCGGGCGAGCTGCGCGGGCTCCACGAGGCGGGCGTCTTCGCGTTCAAGTGCTTCCTCTGCGACTCGGGCGTCCCGGAGTTCGCGCCCGTCGACGACGCCGACCTGCGGAAGGCGCTCGCGGTCCTCGCGGAGCTGCGCGCACTCCTGATGGTCCACGCCGAGCTGCCGCGCG
>DATAGA010000042.1:0-4852 GCA_036257215.1 Myxococcota bacterium | reverse complement strand
CGCGCGAGCGAAGCGGTGGCCGACGTGCGCGAGGGGTTCCTGCGCGCGATGGGCGCCGAGCCCGGCGCGATCTCGTTCGCCGAGCCCGCGAACCCCGAGACCGCGCGCCAGGCGCGCGAGCAGTACGCCGCGCGCTTTGCGGAGGCGGCCGCGGCCCACACGGGCACGGCCGCCGCCGTGGAGGGCTGGCTCGAGGCGGGCAACCTGCGCGAGGCGCTCGGGCAGCACGACGCCGCGCTCGAGGCCTGGCAGCGCGCCGTGACCGAGGCGCCGGCGGATTCCGCACTGCGCGGACTGGCGCTCGAGCGGCTCGCGCGCGGGCGCGAGGCCCAGGGCGACTTCACGGGCGCGGCCGCGGCGTTCGAGCAGGCCGCTTCGATCGAAGACTTCCCGCTGCGCCACTACGCCATGGCGGACGCCGCGCGCACGTACGCGCTGGCCGGCCAGCGCGAGCGCGCCGTCGCACTCGCCGATCGCGTCGAGGCCGAGGCCCCCGGGCTGCGGCTGCCCGAGCACGTGAAGGCGCGCCTCGCCGAGCTCCGCGCGCGCTGAGGCCCGACTTCGTCCTCGCGGACAGGATCGTCACGCTGCGGATCCCGACCCACGCCGACCGACGGGACGCCGCGGCCGGAGGGCCGCAAACCATGAACGGGCTGCGACGGCAGCCCGTTCGCATGGATGCCGGAATGTCCGATAAGATAGATTATGTCAAATGTAGCGGTAGTGGCTGCCCCCATCGGTGAGCGCCGGCCCGCGCCCTCCGCGCACGATTTCGGCCTGCGCTCCGTGCTTGGCGTTGCCTTGGACGGCGCACGGATGGCGGCGCTGACTCGTGCCCTCTGGGGGTGCTCCTATCGGCCTTGCGCGGCGTAGTATCGCGGCGTGGAGGGTTCGACTGCCGTGAAATGGGGTCTGTTGTTCCTGGGCGGCGGGATCGGCACAGCGCTGCGTTTCGCGCTGTCGGCATCGATCGAGGCGCGAACCGGCCCAGGCTTTCCGTGGGGGACGTTCGCAGTCAACGTGTCCGGCTGTTTGGCGATCGGCGTGATTGTCACGCTCGCCGACGAACATGCGTGGATAACCCCAACTGCGCGGGCAATGCTCGTGCCAGGGCTACTCGGCGGGTTCACCACGTTCTCGACGTTCGGCATGGAAACGTGGCAGCTTGTCGAGGACGGAGAGGTCTGGCTCGCGCTAGCGAACGTGTTGGCCAGTCTCGCGCTCGGACTCACCGCCGTCGTCGTCGGCGTCCGAGTGACCAGCCAGCTGATCTAGCCGGGTGTCTCCCTCCGGGGGCAACGACGACCAATACCCTGGCCCCCGAGTCGGTCCGCTGGCAGCCGTTGTGCTAGAGGGACCCTGTCCCCGGGAGCGTTTCGCACCGTGTCTTCCGAACCCGTGGCTCCTTCCGAGTCCGCGGCGTCGCGTGGCGGCGGCAGCGCGGGTGCGCCGCGCGGCGGCTCGGACGCCGAGCTGGCGCTCCAGCGCGAGCGCTACGAGCGCGCCGGCCAGGGCCACGTCTTCGCGTTCGCCGACCGACTCGAGCCCGCGGCCCGGGCCGCGCTCGTGCGCCAGGCCGACCAGTTCGATCCGGCCGCCGTGGGCGCCGCGTTCGCGTCCGCGCGCGCCCGGTCGGCGCAGCGCGAGCGCCTCGAGCCGCCCGACGTCGTACTGCTGCCGGAGCGCGGCGGCGACGCGGCGCTGCGCGAGCGCGCGCGCGCCCGCGGCGAGGAGCTGCTCGCGGAGGGCGCGGTCGCGGTCCTGATCGTCGCGGGCGGACAGGGGACGCGGCTCGGCCTCCCCGGTCCGAAGGGCGCCTTCCCGCTCGGCCCCGTGACGAGCCGGACCCTCTTCGCCCAGCAGGCGCAGAAGCTCCACGCCGCGCGGCGGCGCAGCGGCCGGCCCCTGCCCTGGCTCGTCATGACCAGCGAGGCGACCGACGCGGCGACTCGCGATCTGTTCGAGGCGGAGCGCTGCTTCGGCCTTCCGCCCGACGACGTCCGCTTCTTCGCCCAAGGAGCGCTCCCGAACGTCGACTTCGACGGCCGCATCCTGCTCGCGGCGCGGGACCGCATCGCGGCGTCGCCGGACGGCCACGGCGGCGTCTTCGCCGCGCTCGCGCGGAGCGGCCTCCTGGATTGGCTCGACGCGCGGGGCGTGCGGCGGCTCTCCTACTCGCAGGTCGACAACCCGCTCGTCCCACTCGCCGACGCCGTCTTCCTCGGCGTGCACGAGCTCGCGGGCGCGGAGATGTCGGCGAAGGTGCTGCGCAAGCTCCGGCCCGACGAGCGGCTCGGCACCGTCGGACGCCGCGGCGACCGGGTGCACGTCGTCGAGTACACCGAGATCGACCCGTGGCACCGCGACCAGCGCGGCCGGGGCGGCGACCTCCTCTTCTGGGCCGGCAGCATCGCGATCCACGTCCTGAACGTGGACTTCGCCCGGCGCGTCGCGGGCGACGCCGAGCGGCTCCTGCCCTGCCACCTCTCCGCCAAGCCGATCCCCTCGATCGACCCCTCCGGCGGCCCGCTGGTCCCCGACGCGCCCAACGGCTACAAGCTCGAACGGTTCGTGTTCGACGCGCTGCCCGCGGCGGGCCGCGCGGAGCTCCTCGAGGTGCGGCGCGCCGACGAGTACTCGCCGATCAAGAATCGGACGGGCCCGGAGTCGCCCCGCACGGCGCGGGAGAGCCTCGTCGCCTGCTACCACCGCTGGCTGGAGGACGCCGCGGTCGAAGGAGTGCCCCGGGACGCCTGGATCGAGATCGACCAGTCGCGCGTCGACGGTCCGGACGACCTCCGGGCCGCGGGAACCCGGCGGGTCGGGCCCGAGACCGACTGGATCCGCTTTGGGAGTCGAGAAACCACATGAGCCCTGCGAAGAAAACCGCTCGAAAGACCTCGAAGAAGCCGGCGCGCAAGGCTCCCGCGGCGACGCCGCGGCCGAAGCCGGCCAAGAAGGCGGCGGCGCCGAAGCCCGCGGCAGCGAAGCCTGCGGCGAAGAAGGCCGCCGCCCCTCCGGGCCGCAAGGCGGCCGCAGGTGCCCCCGTTCCGGCGAAGAAGGCGCCTGCCGCGCCCGTCCCGGCGCCGAAGCCCGCGGCGCGGCCGCCGGGGGACACGCGGCCCGCGGCGCCCGCCCGCGCGCCCGGCGCGCCCAGGAAGCCGGCCGCGAAGGCCCGCCCGCGGCCCCCGGTCGTCCCCGACATCGTGAAGCCCGGCCTCGGCGGCCGCTGGGAGTGCTTCCGCTGCAGCTCGAAGTTCTACGACCTCGGCAAGCCGGACCCGATCTGCCCGAAGTGCGGCGCGGACCAGCGCGAGAAGCCGCGCGAGAAGCCTACGCCCTCGACGCCCCCGCCGGAGAAGCCGCGGCGCGCCAACGTGCCGATGGGCTCGCTCCTCGACGAGGACGAGGAGCCGATCGAGGAGTTCGAGGCGGAGGAGACCGATCTCGCGGGCCTCGACGCCGAGGCGTTCCTCACCGAGTCGACGCCCGAGGACGAGGACGAGGACGTCGACGTCAACACGATCGAAGAGGAGTGACGCGGCGGCCCCGGAAGCCGGCTTCGCCGGCTAGAAGCTCGTGAGCCGCCGCAGGTGGACCTGCAGCGGGTCCTGGCGGCGGCGCGCCTGCTCGGCGCGGATGTCGGCCAGCGCCGCCTCCTTCATCGAGACCTCCGCGCCCGCGTCGCGCACGGCCTTCGAGCGCGCGCTCGCGTGGTCGAAGGCGCGCACGGTCTCGTCGAGCAGCTGGCCCTCGCGCTGCGCCGCGGGCGCCGCGTCCCGGGTCGCGCGGTAGCGCGTGTCGAGCGCCTTCACCTCTTCCTCGTACGCGGAGGCGAGCAGCCCGAGCTGATCGTCTGCGTAGCCGCGGTACGGCCCCGCATCCTTGGCCTCGAGCGCGAGGTTGCGCCGGTAGTTCCAGGCCCCGGCCGCGGCGAGGGCGCCGAGGACGAGGAGCACGAGCCCGAAGCGGCGGAGCATGACGGCCCTCCTGGCGCCGGGCGGCCCGTCCCCGGTCCGGTGCCTCCCCTCGTATCGGCGCACCGCAGCGCGGGCTCCAGTGGTCGTGGGACGGCGCGCGCTCCGCGCGCGCGGGCTCAGACCGCTCGGGTGGCGGCCGTCGCGAGGAAGGCGTCGAGCTCCGCGCGCGTCGGGAGACCGCCCTGCGCGCCGAGCGCGCGGCAGTTCATCGCAGCGGCGGCGTTCGCCACGCGGAGTGCGCGGGGGGCGTCCGCGCCTTCGAGTACGGCGACGACGAACGCGCCGTGGAAGACGTCGCCCGCCCCGGTCGTGTCCCGTACGGGTACGTCGAACGCCGGGCTCGCGATGCGCTCCCCGTCGACGCCGCCGATCGCGCCGCGCTCGCCGAGGGTCACGACGGGGTAGCGCGCGCCCAACCCGGCCAGCGCGTCGAGCGCGTCGCGCGGGTCGGGGCCGAAGCGCTCGGCGGCGAACTGACTCGAGACGATCGGGAAGTCGACCGCGCGCAGCACGTCGTCGACGCCGGGCGCGACCGTGTCGACGTCGGCGAACACGGGGATGCCGGCGGCGCGCGCCACTCCAGCCGCCCACGCGGCGACGTCCGGGTCGCCCGCGTCGAGGTGGAGCGCGCGCCCGCGCTCGACGTCGGCGCGCGAGAGCTCGGCCTTCGGGATCGCGAGCCGCGGGTCGCGGTGCCACAGCACGGTGCGCTCGCCGGTGCGCGCGTCGACCGCGATCAGCGCGAGCTGGCTCGTCGCGCCGGCGCGCACGAGCACGCGCGACACGTCTACCCCGGCGGCGCGCAGCGGCCCGAGCACCGCCTCCGCCACGCCGTCGTCGCCCACGCTGCTCACGAACGCCGTGCGCAGGCC
>DATAGA010000469.1:0-9285 GCA_036257215.1 Myxococcota bacterium | reverse complement strand
CCCGGCGCGCCGTGCTGTGGTCGACGTCGCGCAACGAGCTGTGGCGCAAGGGCGAGACGTCCGGCGACGCGCTCGAGCTCGTCGAGGTTCGGGTGAACTGCGAGCAGAACTCGCTCCTCTACCGCGTGCGCCGGCTCGGCGCGGGCGCCTGTCACACGCGCGACGCCGCGGGACGGCCGCGCGTCGCGTGCTACTACCGCCGCGTCACCGCGTCCGGCGACGCCCTGGAGTTCGCCGAGCGCGCCGTCCCGGACGGTCGTCAGCGCCCCGTGTAGCGGGGCGGGCGCTTCTCCAGGAACGCGCGGACCCCCTCGCGGTGGTCCTCGGTCTTGAAGAGCTCGGCGAGGGTGCTCGCGACGAACCGCCCCAGCCGCTCCCAGTCCGGGTCGAGCGCCTCGCGCAGCCCGGCCTTCAGCGCGCGCACGGCGCGCGGCGGGTTCGCGGCGATGCGCTGGGCGAGCGCGAGCGCTTCCGGCAGGAGCGAGGCGTGCGGCACGACGCGGGAGACGAGGCCGAGCTCGAGCGCGCGCGGCGCATCGACGACCTCGCCGGTGAACAAGAGCTCCGCGGCGCGCTCGCGGCCGACGAGCCCGGCCAGCCGCCCGAGCCCCGCCACGTCGCAGCAGAGCCCGCGCAGCACGAACAGCTCGCCGAAGCGCGCGCGCTCGGATGCGACGCGCAGGTCGGCGAGCAGCGCGAGCTCCATCCCCCAGCCGACGGCCGGTCCGTTCACCGCCGCGACGACGGGGACGTCGGTCTCGAGCAGCGCGGCCGCGGCGGGCGTGAGACGCGGCGCGCGCGCGAGGCCGTCGGCGGGCGCGCCCGAGCCGCCCGCCATGACCTGACGCACGTCGTCGCCCGAGCAGAAGGCGGGATCGGCCCCCGTGACGACCAGGCAGCGGGCGTCGCACGAGCGCACGGCGTGCTCGAGCTCGGCGTAGGTGCGGTGGGTGAGGGCGTTGCGCGCCTCGGGACGGTTCAGGGTGAGGACCGCGACGTCGCCTTCGCGCTCGAGCCGTAGCTCCGCGTAGCCGGCTCCGCTCACGGCGCGGACTCCGTCCGCGCGAGCGCGGGGACCTCCAGGAGATCCGCACGCGCGTACATGCCGGCCAGCACGAGCGCCGCCGTCGCGGCGCCGAGCACGGCGCTCGCCACGGCCGTGCGCCCGAGCCGCCGGTGAAGACGCCGCGTGCGCGGCGGCGCGTCGGGCGCGGCGCCGCTCGGGTCGAGCAGGCGGCTCGCCGCGAGCCGGCGGCTCACGACGAGTGCCGCGCCCCCGGCCAGCAGCATGGCCGCCACGCACAGCTCGTGGAAGCGCAGGAGGTTCACGGCGAGCGGGCTCCACGTCTCGAGCGCCTCGCGGCCGAGCGCGGTCACCTTCACGACGTAGGCGGCGAGGAAGAGCGCGACGAAGAACACCGCGGCGCGCATGCAGCGCGCGTGACGGCGCCACTCGCCGCGGCGGGCGAGTGCCACACCGCGCACCGCGAGTGCGGCGGCGAGCACCATGTTGGCGAACGCCGCCGTCCAGAACGCGAGCTTGGCGTCCACGGCGCGGAGGCTAGCAGGGCGAGCCGGGGGGACGTTGCGCGCCCCATGCTCCTGGAGCCGACAAGCGGCGTTCGGCGGCTTCGCCCGCCGCCCCGCGGCTGGCCGCGGCCGGGGCGAGACCGCTATCTCTGGGGCCATGTCTCGGCCCGCGGGTGGATCGGCGCGGCCCACCGTGCTCCACGGCAAGTTCTCGAGCTGGCTGCCCTGGCACCAGCCCTTCCTCGCGGATCTCCTCGCCGGTCTCGACGCCTCGTTCCGCAACGCCGTGCTCTGCAACCGCGTCGAGAACGAGGCGCGCTTCGGGCGTCCCGACGTCGTGTGCCTCAAGAGCCGCGCGCTGCTCCAGCCCGCGGCGGCGACGCTGTGCGCGCTCGAGCTCGAGGCGCGCTTCGCCCCCGACCTGCTGCACGGCCACTTCGGCTGGTCGGGCGCGCGCCTGCTGCTGCTGAAGGCGGCGCTCCGGCGACCCCTCGTCACGACCTTTGGCGGCCGCGACGCCGGGGTGCAGCTGCGCGCGCCGCGCAGCGCGGCGCTCTACGAGCTCCTGCTCGAGGCGAGCGACGCGATCGTGTGTGTCTCGGCCCACCTGCGCGACGAGCTCGTCGCCGCGGGCGCCGACCCCGCGCGCGTGCGCGTCGTACACCGCGGCACGGACCTCGCGCGCTTCCCGTTCGTCGAGCGGGGCGGGCGGCCGCCCGGACCGCTGCGCGCGCTCGCGGTCGGGCGGCTCGTGCCCAAGAAGGGCCACGCCGACGCGCTCGCCGCGCTCGCGCGCCTGCGCGACGCCGGCGTGCCGGCGCGCCTCGACGTCGTCGGCGCGGGCCCGGCTCGCGCCGCGCTCGCGTCCGCGCGGGCCGCGCTCGGGCTCGGCGACGCCGTGGCGTTCCATCCCCCGACCGACCAGGCCGGACTACGCGTCCACTTCGAAGCCGCGGACGTCTTCCTCCACCCCTCGGTGACCGCCGACGACGGCGACGTCGAGGGAATCCCGAACGTCGCGATCGAAGCGGCGGCGACGGGCCTCCCGATCCTCGCGACGCGGCACGGCGGCCTCGTCGAGGCCGTGGCCGACGGCGCGACGGGCGTTCTCGTTCCCGAGCGCGACCCGGCGGCGCTCGCGGCGGCGCTCGAGCTGCTCGCGAAGGATCCGGCGCGCCGCCTCGCCCTCGGCCGCGCGGGAGCCGAGCGCGTGCGGCGGGAGTTCGACCTGCGCGCCCAGGTCGCCGCCCACGAGGCGCTGTACCGCGCGCTCCTCGCCGACGGTGCGCCGCGCCCAGTGCCGCTGCCCGACGAGTTCGCGTCGATCGCGCGGCGCGCGCTCGGCAGCTCGGCGCGCGGGTTCGACTGGGCGCAGGCTCGCGCGGTCGCCGCAGCGCTCGGCAGCGCGGACCTCGCGCCGCATCGCGCCGCCGCGCAGCTCGGCGCGGTGGACCGCGCGCTCGAGGCGCCGACGGCGTGGCCGCGCCCGTGGCGCTCCGGAGCGGAGCTGGCCCTCGACCTCGCGGGCCGCGCGCTCCCCGGCGCGTGGCGCGGCTTCCGCGAGCGCTCGCGCGCGCGCGCGGCGTCGCTCGACCGCGCCGCGCTCGCGCACCTGCGCCAGGGTCGCGCGCTCGCGAGGCCGCCCGCCGCGGTGCTCGAGCCGCCCCTGCGCGACCTGCGCGGCGAGCCGCCGCCGACGAGCACCTGGCGGCGGCTGCGCGCACGCATCGCGGGGGGCGCCGCCGAGCGCGTGGACGACGACGGCGTCGAGGCTGACGACGCCTGACGCCGCGTGCGCGCGCGTTCGCTCAGCGGGGCGCCTCGACCCTCCAGAGCTCGCCCGTCGGATGGTCGGTCACGACGTAGAGCGCGCCGTCTGCGCCCTCGCGCACGTCGCGGATGCGCTTGCCGCGCTCCTCGAGGAGGTGCTCCTCGCCGGTCACCCGGTCCCCCTCGAGCACGAGCCGCACCACCGCGTGCGCCATCAGTCCGCCGACGAAGAGGCTGCCGCGCCACTCGGGGAAGGCGTTCCCGCCGTAGAACTGCGCTCCGGAGGGCGCGATCACCGGATCCCAGAAGTAGACCGGCGGCTCGTAGTCGGGGCGATCCGTCACGGCTCCCGGGATGGGGTCGAGGGAGTACTCGCGGCCGAAGGCGACGAGCGGCCAGCCGTAGTTCTTGCCCTTCTCGACGAGGTTCAGCTCGTCGCCTCCCTTCGTGCCGTGTTCCACGACCCAGAGCCGGCCCTGCGGGTCGAACGCCGCGGCCTGCACGTTCCGGTGTCCGAGCGTCCAAATCTCGGGCTTCGCGCCCGCGCGACCGAAGAACGGGTTGTCGGGAGGAGCCGCGCCGTCGGGCCGGATGCGGACCGTCTTCCCCATGTGGCTGTCGAGCTGCTGCGCCTGCATCCGCATCGGCTTGTCGGAGCGCTCGCCGAGCGTGACGTAGAGCATGCCGTCGGGGCCGAACGCGAGCCGCGAGCCGAAGTGCTTGTCCCCGTCGTAGGTCGGCTCGGCTCGGAAGACGACGCGCACGTCGTCGAGGCGACGCCCGTCCTCCGAGAGCGCGCCGCGCGCGACGCTCGTGGCGTTGCCCTCTCCTCGCGGCTCGCTGTAGCTCCAGTAGATCGTGCGGTCGCTCGCGAACGTCGGGCCGAGCGCGACGTCGAGGAGCCCGCCCTGGCCGCCCGCGTCCACCTCGGGAAGGCCCGCGATCGGTTCGCCCAGGGCGCCTGCGGCCGAGACGACGCGCATGCGACCGGGCCGCTCGGTGACGAGCAAGCGCCCGTCCGGGAGCGGCTCCACGGCCCACGGACTCTCGAGCTCGCGGGTCAGGACGGTGACCTCGAACGCGACGCTCGACTTCACCGCGCACGCGCGCGTCTGCCCCGGGAACGAGGGCCGCTGCTCCGGCGCGTTGGGCTCGCGCGTCTCGAGCGGCTTGCACTCGCCCGCTCGCGCGGCGCGCGGCGGGGTCTCCTCGGCAGAGATCGGCTGAGAGAGCGCGACGGCGAGGAGAGCGAGCGCGGAGAGCGCGCGACGGCCGAGCGACATGGAACGTTCCTCCGACTGGCTGCGTCGAATTGCAATCCACATGCCACGCGCGCTACGCGGGCTTCGACCCGCGCAGGTCGCGAGGCGATCCTTTCCTGCGAGTAGCGGAGGCCATGGCGACGCGCACCGTCCAGCAGCCGCTCTTCGGCGTCGTGCCCGCGCTGCCCGAGGGCATGCGCTACGAGCTCGAGGTCGTCTCGCGCGAGGAAGAGGCGTCCCTGCTCGAGAGGATCCGCGAGCTCCCGCTCCAGGAGGCGCAGTACCGGCAGTACACCGCCCGCCGGCGCACGCTCAGCTACGGCGGGCAGTACGACTTCGGCGCGCGCAAGCTCGACCCCGGGCCTCCCGTCCCGGCGTTCCTCCTCCCGCTGCGCGAGAAGATCGCGCGCTGGGCGGGCGTCGGCCCGAGCGAGTTCCAGCACGCGCTCGTGACCGAGTACCGGCCCGGGACGCCGCTCGGCTGGCACCGCGACGTGCCGGACTTCGAGGTCGTCGTCGGCGTCTCGCTCGCCGGCCGGGCGCGCATGCGGCTGCGCCCCTATCGGCCCGGACAGCGCCACGACCGCAAGGACGCGATCGCACTCGAGCTCGAGCCGCGCTCGGCGTACGTGCTGCGGGGCGAGGCGCGCTGGGGCTGGCAGCACTGCATCGCCGCGACGAAGGAGCTGCGGTACTCGATCACGTTCCGGACGCCGCGGCGTATTGCGTCGACTTCCGGAGCTGCATCGTAGAGAATCGGCCGCGCGTCGAGCCGAGGCATCCACCGAAGCCGCGTAGGTGGGTCTTTCACCCTCGCGTGAGGAGCACGCAGCCGCCGAGCGGTCCGCCGCCCGCCGCGGCGACCGCGACCTCGGGCCGGCCCGGCACCTGGCGTCCGCCGGCGTCGCCCCGCAGCTGCGTCACCGCCTCGTGGAGGAAGCCGTAGCCGTGGAGGCGGCCGGCCGAGAGCTGGCCGCCGTGCGTGTTGAGCGGAAGCTCGCCGCCCGGTCCGATGCGCGTGCCGCCCTCGACGAACGCGCCGCCCTCGCCGCGCCCGCAGAAACCGAGGGCCTCGAGCCAGCAGAGCGCGATGAAGCTGAAGCCGTCGTAGAGCTCGGCGACGTCGACGTCGGACGGCCGCAGGTCCGTGCGCGACCAGAGCATGGCCGCGGCGTCGCGCAGCGCCATCGTCGTGAGGTCGTCGAACTGGTCCCAGGACGGCCGGCCGCGGAGCGCGGTCCCCGCGGCCTCGAAGCGCACGAGCGGGCGGCGCAGGTCGCGCGCCGCGTCGACGTGGGAGATCAAGAACGCGGTGCTGCCGTCGACGGGGATGTCGCAGTCGTAGAGGCAGAGCGGCGTCGAGATCATCCGCGCGGCCAGGTAGTCGTCGAGCGTGAGCGGCTCGCGATAGATCGCCTTGGGGTTGCGCGCGGCGTGGCGGCGCGTCGCGAGCGCGATGCCGGCGAGCTGCTCGCGCGTCGTGCCGAACTCGTGGAAGTGTCGCCGCGCCATGAGCGCGATCCACACCGCGGCGCTCGCGGCTCCGAAGGGCAGCGTCCACTGCAGCGCCCCCGACGCGCGGAAGCGGCCGCCGCCGCCCGTGCCGATGCCCGCGCGCCGCCCGCCTCCCTGGGCCGTCGATTCCCACACCGTGCGGAAGCACAGCACGTGGCGCGCGAGGCCCGCCGCGACGGCGGCGCAGGCGTTCACGACCGAGCCCAGCTGACCCGGCTGCTCGATCCCGCCGGAGAACCAGCTCAGGTTCAGCCGCAGCGCGTCCTGCACCTCGGTTACGCCGGCGCCGCTGAACCCGGGCGCTCCGCCGACGAACGCGCCCGGATACGTCGAGAGCCCGTCGACGTCCTCGCGGCGCAGGCCGGCGTCCTCGATCGCCTCGAGGCAGGCGTCGAGCGTGAGCGCGAGCGGGTCGACGCCGAGGCGGCGCCCGACGCGCGACTGGCCGAGTCCCGTGACCGCGGCCTTGCGCTCGCCGATCTCCGCGGCGCCCTTCACGTGGGATCGCCCGCGTCCGCGGGCTCGAAGAGGGGCAGGAAGACGCCGTCGTCTCGCGCCTCGAACACCACGCGCAGCGGCATGCCGATCCGCGCGTCCGCCGGGGCGCAGCCGACGAGGTTGGTCGTCAGGCGGACGTCCGGCTGCTCGGCGAGCTCGACGATCGCGACGACGTACGGCGGGTCGAAGCCGGGGATCCACGGCTGGTGGTTGACCGTGTAGCTGTGGAGCCGCGCCCGTCCGGACGACGCCCGCACCGCGAGCGCGCTGCCCAGGCAGCGCGGGCAGCGCGGCGCCGGCGGATGCACGAAGCGGTCGCACGCGTTGCAGTGGAGGAAGCACAGCTCGCCGCGCGCACCGCCGCGCCAGAAGTGCTCGTTCTCCGGCGTGACCTCGGGCAGGATGCGAAAGGCCTTCGCCTCGCTCACGCGGCGCTCGCGGGCGGGCCCGTCACCGTGCGCGCGACGATGCGGGCGGTCGTCTCGACCAGGTGTTCGCGCGTCACGCCGAAGGCGCGCAGCTCGGCGTGGTAGGCGGCGAGCCGCTCGAGGATGGCCGCGAGGGCGGCGCCCGCGGCGCCCGGGTGGACCGCGGCGGCGACGCGGCCGGCGCGCTGTGCGTGCCGGACGGCGTCGGCGAAGGCCTCGATCACCGGGCCGTGGACGCGGCGGCGCAGCGCGATGAAGCGCGGGTCGCCCTCCTCGGAGCGGAGATTGCGCACGCGCAGCACCGCGCGGTGTGCGTCCCAGTGGGCGATGGTCGCCTCGACGATGCGGCGCGCGCGCGCGAGCGCGTCGTCGTCCCAGGCGCCGCGGATCTCCGCGACGATCGCGGGCATCTCGTCGGCCGCGCGCTCGGCGAGGCGCAGCGCCGCGTCCTCGAGGTCCTCGAAGTACTGGTAGAAGGTCGCGGGCGACGTCCCGACGCGGCGCGCGACGTCCATCACGCGCAGCTCGCGCAGTGGACGCTCGGCGAGCAGCGCCTCGGTCGCGTCGAGGAGGCGCCGACGCGTCTCCGCCGCCCGAGGTCCGAGCGGCCGGCCCGACTGGTCGACCAGCGTCCCCGGATCGGCCACGGCGCACGGGATATCTGACGGCGCGTCAGATCGCCAGCCCGGCGCGTGCGCGCCCTACACGAGAATCTTGCGCGCGCTGTCGCGCACGTCGTCGGCGCGGTCCTCGAGCTTGCCTTGACCGGGCATGGCGGGGATGGCGCGGCCGCGCTGGACCGCGGGCCGCGCGCCCACGGCGTTCACCCAGCGCTGCAGCCTCTCGAGCCCGTCGAGCGTCACCCCGGCCCAGCCGTGCAGCGTCACCCAGGGCCAGGTGGCGATGTCGGCGATGCCGTAGTCGCCGGCGAGGTACTCGGCCTCGCCGAGCCGGCGGTCGAGCACCTCGTAGAGGCGGCGAGTCTCGCGCTGGTAGCGCTCGATCGCGAAGGGGATCTTCTCGGGCGCGTAGCGGAAGAACACGTTGGCCTGACCCTGCATCGGCCCGACGCCGCCCATCTGGAACATCAGCCACTGGATGGCGCGCGAGCGGCCCTTCGGATCGGCGGGCAGCAGGCGGCCCGTCTTCTCCGCGAGGTAGATGAGGATCGCGCCCGACTCGAACACGGCGAAGTCTCCCGCGTCGCGGTCGACGATCGTCGGGATGCGCCCGTTCGGGTTGATCCGCAGGTACCACTCCTCCTTCTGCACGAGCTTCCCGAGGTCGATCGGGTGGACGGTGTACGGGAGGCCGAGCTCCTCGAGCGCGATGGACGCCTTCCAGCCGTTCGGCGTCGGCGCGGTGTACAGATCGATCATGGAGCCTCCCGGGCGTTCGAGGACTCTAGCTCCGATCCGCAGTCCCCGTGGGGAAGACGCGTGCGACCTTCCGTGATGGCCGTCTCAAGTTGTGGGGAAGTCGCCCCGATGCTGCTACCGGCCAGGTCCCTGGGCCTGCGCCGGAAGGCGGGAGAGCCGTGTCTAGCGCGCGGAACCGGCTGGTGGCGATGGCAGGGGGCCTCGGAGCTCTGCGCTCGACCTGCGCGCTCGCTCTGGCCGCGTTCCTGGCGGCAGCCCCCGCAGGGGCCATGCCGATCAGCCCGTTCGGCTTCGACGGGTCGAACCGCATCGAGGGCTTCGAAGGCCTCACCGCCGGGCCCAACGTGGGCGTGCAGCTCGGCCTCGACGGCGTGTACCTGCCGGGCACGACGGGCGCCTACACGTTCGCGAGCGGCGTCACGCTGAGCGGACCCAACGTCGACGTCTTCCCGGGCGACGCATTCGTGCACGACTTCCGCAGCGGGAGCCCGCCCGCGAACGACTGGGGCGCGAACGGGCGCGTCGACTCGGCGGACGACGTGCCGGTCGGCACGGCGTATCTGGCGGTGTTCCAGGCCGGGACGCAGACGTCGGCGATCGAGTTCCGCTTCGCCGACGCGCAGCACCGCGTGGGCGCGTTCGTGAACGGCGACTTCGGGACGACGATCACGCTCGAGGTGTACGACGTGAACGACGTGCTGCTCGAGTCGGCGACGGTCGCGAGCGGACCGGTCGACGAGTGGGGCACGAACTTCGTCGGCATCGAGCGCGCCGAGGAGATCTGGCGCGTCGTCTTCCGCGGCCACGACTTCGGGCTCGACCAGCTCGTCTTCGGCGTCCCGCCGACGCCGATCCCCGAGCCCTCGACCGGCGTGCTGGCCGGCTTCGGCCTCGCGCTCCTCG
>DATAGA010000458.1:0-4950 GCA_036257215.1 Myxococcota bacterium | reverse complement strand
CGACTGCGCTCTCGGCGCGCCCGGCGGCGTCAAGCGGGGCGCCCCGCGCGCCGATACGCCCCCCGTGCGGGTCTCGCTGTCCCACAAGTTCCTGACGGGCTCGCTGGCGGTCGCGGCGGCGGTCGTGGTGTTTCCCGTGCTAGCCGCGCGCGCCGGCTTCGCCGTCTCGTGGTGGGTCAGCCCCTTCGTGGCGCTCGGAAGCGGCGGCCTGCTCGGCTACGCGCTCTCGCGTCAGCTCGCGAGCCGCTACCAGACGCTGGTCGCGGCGAGCGACCGCATCGCGCAGGGCGACCTGGTGCAGGCCCTCGAGGTGCCCGCGCCCGGCCGCCTGCGCGACGAGACCGACGACCTCGCCGAGCGCCTGCGCGCGATGGCGCTCGGGCTGCGCGAGCTGGTGGCGCGCGTGCAGAGCTCCGCGCACGACGTCGCACAGTCCGCGGAGGACCTCACGCGCAGCGTCGAAGGCGTGAGCGCGGGGCACGAGGAGATCTCCACGACGGTCGGCGCGGTCTCCCGCGGCGCGTCGCAACAGGTCTCGCTGCTCGAGGAAGTGAGCCGCCTCGTGCACGACATCGCCTCCGCGATCGAGCTCAACGCCTCGCGCGCGCGCGAGGCGTTCGGGTTCGCGGCCGAGGCCAACCAGAAGGCGCACTCCGGCGTGGACGTGTCGCGGCTCGCGATCGAGAAGATGCGCTCGGTGTTCGAGCGGGTCGAGCTCGCGAGCAGCATGGTGTTCCAGCTCGAGGCGAAGACCCGCCACGTCCACCAGATCACCGAGATCATCACGAGCGTCGCGTCGCGCACGAACCTGCTCTCGCTCAACGCGTCGATCGAGGCGGCGCGCGCGGGCGAGGCGGGGCGCGGCTTCGCCGTGGTCGCCGACGAGATCCGCAAGCTCGCCGAGAGCACCGCGCGCAGCACCGACGAGATCTCGAAGCTGATCCACGAGATCGAGGCCGACACCCGCAGCGTCGCCGACGAGATGCGCCACTCGGGCAAGGTCATCGCCGAGGGCCGCGACGACGTGAACACGATCGCCGTGTCGCTCGAGCAGATCCGCGCCGCCGTCGGCGAGGCCGCCGCGCGGGCCGAGGAGATCTTCCAGGAGGCCGACCAGCAGGCGCGCGACGCAGAGCGGATGGTCGAGTCGATGGGCCGGATCGGCGAGGTGTCGCGCGCGAACGGCGGCGCCATCGACGAGGTCGCGTCGACCGCGCGCCGTCAGCTCGACGCGATGCGCGAGATGGTCGCCGCGTCGAAGGCGCTGCGCGAAGGCGCCGACGAGCTCCAGGGCGCCACGCGGCGCTTTCGCACCGCCCCGGCGGAGGGGCGCCCGTGACCGCCATCGCGCCCATGGGGCCGCCGGCGAGCGGCGCGCAGACCGAGCGCCTCCTCGCGTTCGAGGTCGGCGGGAGCGCGTACGCCGTGCCGATCGCCGACGTGGCGGAGGTCGCGGACCTCGGGCGCATCGCCGCGGTGCCGACGCTGCCCCAGCAGGTCGGCGGCGTCATGAACCACCATGGCGACGCGCTGCCGATCGTACACCGCGGGGCGCTCTTCGAGGTCGCCCCGGAAGGCCTGGCGGAGCCGCAGCACGTCCTCGTGCTCGCGCGCAGCCCCGAGGACCGCGGCGCCCTCGGGCTCCCCGTGGACCGCATCCTCGGGCTCGTGGACGGCGCCGGCGGCGTCGCGCGCGGCGCGGACGCCGTGGTGGAGAGGCGCCCGATCGACGGGCGCGTAGTGAGCGTGCTCGACGCGCGGCGGCTGCTCCGCCGCGCGGCGGAGGTGATCGAGCGTTCGGTCCTCGCGGCCGGCGCCGTGGAGGGAGGCGAGGCATGAGCCGGGTCCTGATCGCGGACGACGCATCGTTCATGCGCCAGATGATCCGAGACATCATCGAGGCCGAAGGCTTCGAGGTGGTCGGAGAGGCGACGGACGGCGTCGAGGTGGTGGAGCGCTTCAAGGAGCTCCATCCGGACGTCGTCATGATGGACATCGTGATGCCCAAGCGCTCGGGCATCGACGCGGTGAAGGCCATCATGGAGCTCGCGCCCAAGGCGACGGTCGTGATGTGCAGCGCGCTCGGGCAGGAGACGCTCGTGATGGAGGCGATCCAGGCCGGCGCGCGCGACTTCATCGTGAAGCCGTTCAAGCCCGAGGCAGTCCTCACGACCCTGCGCAAGGTGCTCGAGAAGGACCGGAGCTGAGCCCTTGGACCTGGCGAAGTACCGGAACCTCTTCCTCGAGGAGGCGACGGAGCACCTCGCAGAGATGGCGCGCGCCCTGCTCGAGCTCGAGAAGGAGCCCGCCCGGGGCGAGTCGATCGACCTCGTGTTCCGCATGGCCCACTCGATCAAGGGCATGGCGGCGACGCTCGGCTACGACGGCATCGCCGAGCTCGCGCATGGGCTCGAGGACCACATGGACGGCTACCGCGCCGCCGGCCGGGTCGCGCCGGAGGGCCTCGGGCTGCTCTTCCGCGGCCTCGAAGGCGTCGAGCGCATGGTCGAGGCGGTGCGCGAGACGGGCGAGGCGCCGGCCAGCGCGCCGGCGGAGCTCCTCGCCGAGCTCACCGCGCCCGGCCGCGCGGAAGGGGCCGGACCCCCAAAAAAAGTGCTGCGGCGGCCGTAGAAACGCCGGCTGCCGCACCGTCCGCCGCGCCCTCGCCGCCGCCCGCCGCCGCGTCCCCGCCCCAGACCACCGCGCCGGCGCCCCCGCCCTCGGTGCGCGTGCGCACCGACGTCCTCGACCGCTTCCTGAGCTCGGTCGGGGAGGTGGTGCTGAGCTCGCGCCAGCTGCGCACGGCGTCGGCCGGCGAGCGCGCCGGCGGCGCCGCGGACTTCTCGGCCGGCCTCGACCGCATGGAGCGCATGGTCGGCGAGCTGCAGCGCCGCGCGCTCTCGCTGCGCACCGCGCCCCTTCTCCGCGTGCTCGACGCGCTCCCGCGCCTCGCGCGCGACCTCGCGCGCCAGACCGGAAAGCGCGTCGAGGTCGAGCTCTCCGGCGCGGAGCTCGAGCTCGACCGCTCGATCCTGGACCGGCTCGGCGACCCGCTCGTGCACCTCGTGCGCAACGCCGTCGACCACGGCCTCGAGCCCCCCGCGGCGCGCCGCGCGGCCGGCAAGCCCGAGACCGGCCTCATCGCGATCGACGCGCGCCGCGACAAGGACACGATCCGCATCTCGGTGCGCGACGACGGCGCCGGCATCGACCTCGAGGCGGTGCGGGCGCGGGCGATCGAGACCGGCGCGCTCCACGCGGACCTCGCGGCCGACCTCCCGCCCGAGGAGGTCCTCGCGTTCGTCTTCCGCGCGGGCCTCTCGACGCGCGCCCAGGTCTCGACGATCTCCGGCCGCGGCGTCGGGATGGACGCCGTCAAGGCGACGGTCGAGTCGCTCGGCGGTCACGTCGAGCTCACCTCCGCCGCGGGGCGCGGCACGCACACGACCCTCGTCGTCCCGATCACGGCTGCGGTCCAGCGCGTGCTTCTGCTCGGCGTCGGCGAGGACACCGTCGCGGTCCCGATCGCCAAGGTCGAGCGCATCGTCGAGATCCCCGGGCGCGCGCTCGAACGCTCCGGGCGCGAGTGCTTCGCGCTCGTCGACGGCGAGCCGTTGCTCGTGCTCGACCTCGCGGAGCGGCTGGGCCTCGCGCCGCCGCCGCCCTCGGCCGCGCTGCCGCTCGTCCTCGCCGAGGTGCGCGGCGAGCGCGTGGGCGTGCGGATCGAGCGCCTCGCAGGCCAGCAGGAGATCTACGTGAAGCCGGTGCCGCCGCTGCTCGCGTGCGCGCGCGCCCTCGCCGGCATGACGGTCCTCGGAGACGGGAGCCCCGTGTTCGTGCTCGACCTGAACCAGATCGTGTGATGGAGCCGACACTCGTGCACAGCTGGATCTCGAGGGCATACGGGCGATGGACCTGAGCCGGATCGCATGACGGAAGCCTCCCTCGTCGTCCAGGAGTCGGAGCTCGACCGCGTGCGCGAGCTGACGAACATCGGCGCCGGCCACGCGGCGACCGCCTTCGCGGCGCTCGTCGGACGCCCGTGCCGGATGCGGGTGCCGACCGTGCGGCTGCTGCGGCCCGACGCCGCCGGCAGCGCGTTCGTCGCCTCGTCGCGCGACGACGAGCGCGGTCCGCTCTGCGGCATCTTCTTCGAGGTCGAGGGCGGCGTCGGCGGCATCCTGGCGCTGCTCTTCCCGGCGCCCGCGCGCGACGTCCTGCTGCGCGCGCTCGCCGGCGAGTCGGTGTCGCGCGAGGCCGCGGAGTCGGCCCTGCGCGAGGTCGGCAACATCCTCATCTCGCACGCCGTGTCCGCCATCGCGGACACGCTGGGCACGCGCGTGCTGCCCTCGATTCCCGTCCTCGCGATGGACGACGCGGCGAGCGCGCTCGCCTCGCTCGTCGCGCTGCGGGGAATCGGCGGCGGCGCGCTGCGGATCGAGACCGAGATCTCCGACGCGGAGGGCGAGTTCCGCGGCCTGCTCGTGTTCGTGCCCGACGCCGCCTGCCTCGCGCGGCCCGAGCCCGAGCGCCGGGGGCCCGTGCGCGTACGACCGCTCCGGCGCTCGGAGTCGTGAGGAGCCTGCGCGCCGGGGTATCCTCCGCGACGTGGAGCGCGAAGGGCTGCGAGCGCTGCTCGAGCAGGTGAAGCGCGGCGAGGTCGAGCCGGACGCGGCGCTCGAGCACCTCGCGCGGCTCCCGTTCGTCGACACGCCGAGCGCCCGCGTCGACACGCATCGTGCGCTGCGCTGCGGCCTCCCCGAGGTCGTGTTCGGTCAGGGGAAGTCCGTCGCACAGGTCGTCGAGATCGCCCGGGCGCTGCGCGGCGCCGGCCACGCGGCGACCGCCTTCGCGGCGCTCGTCGGACGCCCGTGCCGGATGCGGGTGCCGACCGTGCGGCTGCTGCGGCCCGACGCCGCCGGCAGCGCGTTCGTCGCCTCGTCGCGCGAC
>DATAGA010000392.1:0-6707 GCA_036257215.1 Myxococcota bacterium | reverse complement strand
CGGCGACGACGACGAAGGCTTCGAAGAGCTCGAGAGCTCCGCCGTCTTCGAAGCGCTCCGCCAGGTCGACCGCGACACGCTGCTCGCCGAGCTCGGGGTCTCGGACGTCGATCAGGACGACGGCGAGGACGACGAAGAGGTCGAGGTCGGCGACCTCGACGCTCCGGAGGACGTGCGGCGCGCGGCGCTGCGCCTCGGCATCCAGCGCCTGCACCCCGAGCAGAAGCGCGTGCTCGACGAGGTCCTCGCCGGGCACGACGTGCTGATGGTGCTCCCGACCGGTTTCGGGAAGAGCGCCTGTTACCAGATCCCTTCGATGATCCTGCCGAAGCCGGTGCTCGTGGTCTCGCCGCTCCTCGCGCTCATGCGCGACCAGAGCGAGAAGCTCGCCGCGCTCGACGTCCCGTGCGTGCGGCTCGACGGCACGGTGCGCGGGCGCGAGCGCGCCGCGGCCATCGCGCGCGTCGCGGCCGGCGGGTCGCTCCTCGTGCTCACTACGCCCGAGAGCCTCTTCAACGAGGAGGTCATGGGCGCGCTCCAGCGCTCCGGCGCGTCGCTCGTCGCCGTCGACGAGGCGCACTGCATCTCGGAGTGGGGCTACGACTTCCGCCCGGCGTACATCCAGCTCGGCGAGCGCATCCGGCTGCTCGGCCGACCGCCGGTCCTCGCCCTCACCGCGACCGCCACGCCGAAGGTGCGCGACGCCATCCAGCGCTTCCTCGGCATGGAGAACACGGTCGTCGTCTCGAGCTCGCCGCACCGCTCGAACCTCGCGTTCGACGTGCTGCGCTGCGGCGACGGCGCGCGACTGCGCGCGCTGCTGCGCCTCGCCTTCCGCGTCCGGCGCCCGGGCATCATCTACTGCTCGACCACGCGCGAGGTGGACGAGATCTACGCGATCCTCCAGCGCTTCGGCGTCCCGAGCCACCGCTACCACGGCAAGATGTCGGCCGCGGAGCGGCGCAAGAACCAGGACGGCTTCATGCGGCGCGGCCGCCGCACGGTCATGGTCGCGACCAGCGCGTTCGGTCTCGGCATCGACAAGCCCGACATCCGCTACGTGCTGCACTTCCACGCGCCGGGCTCGCTCGAGCAGTACGTGCAGGAGGCCGGGCGCGCCGGCCGCGACGGGCGCCGCGCGAACTGCATCCTGCTCTACGCGCCCGAGGACCGGAAGATCCACGAGGCGCTGCTCTCGAAGAGCCGCGTCCGCCCCGAGCAGCTCTACAAGCTCGGCCACGCCCTCGCGGCGTGGGCGGGCGAGGACAAGACGCCCTCCGTCGCGGCGCTCGCGCTCTCGGCCAACCTCGGCACGCGCACGACCGGCGCGCTGCTCGCGTTGCTCGAGGAGGCGACGCTCGTCCGCTTCGACCAGGACGCGGTGTACGTGACCGTGCCGGCCGACGAGATCGAGGAGGAGGCGCGCAAGCTCGCGAGCCAGTTCGAGACGCTGCGCACGCAGGACGCGCGCCGGCTCGAGGCCGTGGCCGACTACGCCGACGAGGCGCGCTGTCGCGCCGGCTTCCTCGCCTCGTACTTCGGCGAGGAGGTGGAGGGGCCGTGCGGGCTGTGCGACCGCTGCCGCGGCGGCACCGAGCGGCCCGACAGCTTCTTCGAGCCGCTCGCGCCGCCGCGGCGGGCGCTCCGGCGAGGGGCCGGCGGCCGGGCGCGCGGGGGGGGCCCGGGGCGACGCGGTGCGCGTCCGGGCGGCGAGCGGTTCCGGTTCGGCGGCGGCGAGGGCGAGCGGCGCCGCGGGCGCCATCGCGGCCGCGGTCCCGACCAGGCGGGTCCCGTCGCCGGCCAGCGTGCCGAGGGCGAGGAGCGCCGGCGCGGGCGGCGCCGAGGCGGCCGTCGCGGGCGCGGCCGGCGGCCCGAGGGCTTCGGGGGCGAAGTCCGCGAGGCGGACGGCCGCCAGCCGGGCGCCCCGGCGAGCTTCACCGGCGAGGTCATCCGGCCCGAGCCCGGCGACTTCGCGCCCGGATCGCGGCCGGGGTTCGCCCGGCCGAACGGCGGCGACCCGAGTGGCGAGCTCGGACCCGGGCGCCGGCGGCGCCGCCGGCGGCGCGGCCGCCGCCGCGGTCGCGGGCCCGAGTCGGTCCCGCGCGACCCCGACGCGCCGACCTCGCCCGAGCCGGGCTGAGCCCGCCGCGCCGCCGGTCACGCCCGACCCACACGGCGCCACCAACCCTCGACCCGCGTCTCGGATCTGGCACACGCGCCCGTCCCAGACGCGGGACCGGGCGCGCAGCCTCGGTTGGCGGTGCACCCGAGCAACGCCAACTCGTGTGGCGGCAGTTGCGTCTCGCGCGCTCTCGAACGGCGTTATGCGCCCGGGAGAGCGCGTGCGCGCATGGCACGGCGCTTGCTCTATCGCGGGCACGCCCAGTAGGAGGGATCTTCGATGAAGACCATCACCACCGTCGTCGCTTTCGCTGCGCTGCTCGCTTCCGCTCCGTCCTTCGCCGAAGACGCGAAGACCGAGAAGAACGAGCGCGCTCGGGTCGAGAAGCAGGAAGGCCGCCGCCTGAGCACGGTCGATCGCTGGCGCGGCGCTCCCTACACCCGCGCGGGCTCGTACAACGACGCGCTGGTCCGCCAGGAGGCGCTCGACAAGGCGCTGCCCGAGATCTCGACCACGGCGAACTTCGCGACGATGCCGAGCTTCTAGCTCTCGAGATCGGACGCTTCGCGCGGAGGGTGCGGCGACGCACCCTCCGCGCTGCTTTTTCGGCCCCGTTATCGTATCGGGGCCATGGCTCGACGACCCTGCTCGCTCTCGGCGCTCGGCCTCGTGAGCTGCCTCGGCGCCGGCGCGGCGGAGACCTGGCGCCGGCTCACGGCCGGCGACGCGTCGCGGCTCTCGCAGCGCGACGACCTCGCGCCCGAGAAGACGCTCCTCGTCGGCGCCGTGCGCGAGCCGCTCCCCGCCGTGCCTGCGCGGCTCGCGCGCTACGCCTGCCGCAACAACGCGCTCACGCTCGCGGCGCTCGAGCAGATCGAGGCGGCGGTGCGCGCCGCGCTTTCCCGCTACGGGGCCGCGCGCGTCGGCGTCGTCCTCGGCACGAGCACGTCGGGGGTGGGCGACGCCGAGGCCGCGATCGCGCACCACGTCCGCACGCAGGCGCTCTCACCGACCTTCTTCTACGACCAGCTCGAGTTCGGCGGGGCCGCGGGCTTCGTCGCGGAGCTGCTCGGTCTGCGCGGCCCGGCCTACACGCTCTCGACCGCGTGCTCGTCCGGGGCGCGGGCGCTGGCATCGGCGCGCTCGCTGCTCGCGCTCGGGGTGTGCGACGCCGTCGTGGCCGGCGCGACCGACTCCTTGTGCGGGCTCACCGCCAGCGGCTTCGGTGCGCTCCAGGCGATCGCCGACGGCGTCACGAACCCGATGAGCGCGAACCGCGCGGGCATCACGCTCGGCGAGGCGTCGGCGCTCTTCCTCGTGACCGGCGAGGCGGACGGCGTGCAGCTCCTCGGAGTGGGCGAGTCGAGCGAGGCGCACCACATGTCGGCGCCCGACCCCGACGGCCGCGGCGCGCGCGAGGCGATGGAGGCCGCCCTGCGCGACGCCGGCTGCGCCCCGGGCCAGATCGCGTACCTGAACCTGCACGGCACGGGGACGCCGCTCAACGACGCCATGGAGAGCGTCGCCGTCGCGGCACTCTTCGGCGAGCGCGTCCCGTGCAGCTCGACGAAGCCGCTCGTGGGCCACACCCTGGGCGCCGCGGGCGCGCTCGAGGCCGCATTCTGCTGGCTCGTGCTGAAGGGCCGCGAGGGCGGCGAGCTGCTGCTGCCGCCGCACGCCTGGGACGGTGCGCGCGACCCGGCGCTGCCGGCGCTGCGCCTCGCGGCCAAGGGCGAGCGCGTCGCGGCGCCGCCGCCGGCGCGCGTCATGACCAACTCCTTCGGCTTCGGCGGGAACAACTGCACGCTGGTCCTCGGGGAGGCGGCTTGAGCTGCGCCGTGCGCGTGCTCGCCGTCGCCGCGTGGGCCCCCGGCCTCGAGGACGAAGCGGCGTGGCGCGCCTGGTCGGCCGCACCGGGCGCCCTCGGCCGCGAAGGCGTCCCGGACGCGCGCTTCCTGCCGGCCATGCTGCGCCGCCGCTGCACGCCGCTCACGCGCATCATGCTGCGGGCGGCGTTCGACGTGTGCCCCGAGCCGCTGCGCGCGGAGGTCCGCACCGTGTTCGCGTCGCGCCACGGCAGCATCAACGAGTCGATCGAGCTGATCGAAGGCGTCGCGCGCAGCCAGCCGATCTCGCCGGCCAAGTTCAGCCACACGGTCCACAACGCGCAGGCCGCGCTCTACTCGATCGCGACGGGCAACCGCCGCGCGTCGAGCTCGCTCGCCGCGCAGGAAGACACGCTCGCCGCCGGCTGGCTCGAGGCGCTCGCCCACCTCGAGCGCGAGCCCGAGCGCCCACTGCTGCTCGTCCAGGGCGACGTCCCGCTGGCGCCGACCTTCGCTCCGCTCGTCGACGAGCCCGTCGGGAGCTGGGCCGTCGCGTGGCTGCTGGAGTCCGCCAGCGGCTCGACGGCCGACGGCGAGCCCGTCGACGTCGCGCTCGAGCCCGCCGCCCCCGGCGACACGCGGCCGCGTCGGCCGTGGCCCGAGGCGGTCGAGCTCCTGCGCTGGTGGCTCGCGGGCGCAGACGCGCTCGAGCTGCCCGGTCCGCGCCAGCGCCTCGCGTTCCGGCGCGGGGCGACGCACGTGGCGGAGGCGCACGCACACCGGTAGCGTGCCGGGTCGCCCATGCTCCGCGCCCCCGCTTCCGCCCGCGCTGCGCTCGCGCTCCTACGCCGGATCCCGGCGCTGGCGACCGCCGCGCTCGTCGCGGTGACGGCCTCTGCGCTCTCCGTCGCAGCCGCCCCGGTCGCGTCGGTGTTCGGCGGGCGCATCCCGTGCGCCGAGCGCGACGGCGTCCAGTTCTGCGAAGGCGGCTTCGGGGCGCGGGTGGAGAGCTTCGACGGCGTCCCGATCGACGCGAACCTGACGCTGCCGCCCGCGAACGAGGCCGGCCCCTTCCCGCTCATCGTCCAGCTGCACGGCTGGGGCGGCTCGAAGTCGAACGCGCCCGCGGTCGAGCAGGCGCTCGCGGGCTACGCGGTGCTGAGCACGAGCGCGCGGGGCTTCGGGGGCTCGTGCGGCTCGCAAGCGTCGCGCGCGCCCGACGCCTCGCTCGCGGACCCGGACGTGTGCGTGGAGCGCGGCTGGGTGCACCTCGGCGACGCGCGCTACGAGGCGCGCGATACGCAGCACCTCGCCGGCGTGCTCGCCGACGAAGGCGTGGTGCTCCCGCGCATCGGCGTCACGGGCGGGTCCTACGGCGGCGGGCAGTCGCTGATCCTCGCGGCGCTGCGCAACCGGGTGATGCTCCCGGACGGGACGCTGATCCCGTGGCAGAGCCCGCTCGGTCTCGACATGGAGATCGCGGCCGCCGCGCCGCTCATCCCCTGGTCCGATCTCGCCGAGTCGCTCGTCCCGGCCGGCCGCACCCTCGACTACCGCGCGCTGAACCCGTACCCGATCCCGCGCGTCGGGGTCCAGAAGCAGCAGTGGGTCGCCGCGCTCTACCTCGGCGGCCAGGGCTCGGGCTACTACGCGCCCCCCGGTGCGGACCCCGGCGCGGACCTCCAGCGCTGGAACCAGCGCCTCAACGCCGGCGAGCCCTACGACGGGGACCCGGAGGCCGTGGCCACCGCGACGGAGATCGCGACCTTCCACTCGGCGTACACCATCGACGACTCGATCCCGCCCGCGCCGCTGTTCATCTACAACGCCTGGACCGACGACCTCTTCCCCGCGGACGAGGCCGTGCGCTACTGGCGCAAGGCGACCTCGCGCCATCCGGACGCCGACGTCTCGCTCCACTTCGCCGACGCGTTCGGTCACCCCCGCGCGGGCCTCGACGGCGACACCGAGCGCGTGGCCGCGCGGGTCACGGCCTTCTTCGCACACCACCTGCTCGGCGAGGGCGAGCCGCCGCCGCCGCTCGAGACGTGGACGCAGGGGTGCGGCGACGTGGACGAGGCGGGCCCGTACTTCGCCGACGACTGGGACGCGCTCCACCCCGGCGAGGTGCGCTACCGCAGCGGGCGCGCGCAGAGCTTCGACGCGACCAGCGCCGACCCCGCCGTCGCGAACGGGCTCTCGCCGCTCTTCGGCGGCCCGTGCCGCACGCTCCCCGCGGACCGCGACCCGGGCGCCGCGACGTACGTGCTGCCCGCCGCGCGCGGAGCAGGCTACACGCTGATGGGCGCGCCCACGGTGATCGTCGAGCTCGACGTGAGCGGGAGCTTCGCCCAGCTCGCCGCGCGCCTCTGGGACGTCGCGCCGGACGCCACGCAGACGCTGGTCTCGCACTCGCTGCATCGGCCGCGCACCGACAACCTCGGGCCGCAGGTCTACCAGCTCCACCCGAACGGCTGGCACTTCGCCGCGGGCCACCGGCCCAAGCTCGAGCTCCTCGGCGCGAGCCCGCCCTCGGGCCGCGCCTCGAACGGCGCGTTCGAGGTGACCGTCGAGTCGTTCGAGCTGCGCCTCCCGGTCGTCGAGGCGCCGGGCAGCGCCGGCGTCCACGCGCCGCGCGAGCCGGTGCTCCCGCCGGACGCGCCGGAGCCGCCCGACGCCGGCACGCCCGCTTGCCCGGCCGCGCCGCGGGACGACTGCGCCGGCGCCCTCTCGGGTCGGCTCGCGATCGAGAACGAGGC
>DATAGA010000360.1:0-3840 GCA_036257215.1 Myxococcota bacterium | reverse complement strand
GGCGCCGGCGTCGCCGACGGCGAGCCAGGGCGGCGGCGCCCCGCCCGGCTGCGCACCGCGGGCGGCGGCCATGCGCTGCACGACGGGCTCGTCGTAGGAGCCGAGGCGGAACGGCAGGGTCGCGCCGTAGTGGTCGGGGTCGATGCGGCGGCCGGCCACCGCGCACTCGCGCTCGATCGCGCCGACGATGGCGCCGACCTGCGCCGCGCCCGCGAGCCCCGCGAGCCAGCCGCTGCCGACGCGCGCCGTGCGCCGGATCGCCGCGGGGCCGTGGCCGCCGATCCACAGCGGCAGCGGCTGCTGGACGGGACGCGGGGCGATCGACGCGTCGCGGTAGCGGAAGTAGCGGCCCTCGAACGTGACGCTCTCCTCGCTCCAGAGCCGGCGCATGATCTCGAGGATCTCGTCGGCGTAGCGCCCGCGTTCGCGGGGATCGCGCCCAGTGGCGCCGAACTCCGGCGCCGTGTCGTGGCCCGGAACGAAGACGGGCAGGAGCCGCCCGTTCGAGAGGAAGTCGATCGTGGCGCACTGCTTCGCGGCGACGAGCGGGTCGCGCAGCGTCGCGACCATCGCGTTCATGCCGAACTTGACCCGCTCGGTGGCGCCGGCGAGGGCCGCCATCGCCGAGAGCGCTTCGAGGTGGGGCTCGCGCGAGACGAGGCGGTCCGTCTGCCAGAGCGAGTCGACGCCGCCCTCCTCGCACGTGTCGACCCAGCGGAAGAAGGCGCGGGGGCTCTCGAAGGGAAAGGCGGCGATGCCGAGGCCGACGCGGACGCTCACGGCGGCGAGCGTAGCGCGGTGCGCGCCGCCCCCGCGCCGGGCCGCCGCGGCATAGCGGCCGGTCGCAGCGGGACAGTAGAGTCGTCGCACCGACGCTGGAGGCGCCCATGCCCGAGTTCTGCACCGCCGAGCGCGACGGCCGCGTCCTCACCGTGACGCTGAACCGCCCCGAGCTGCTGAACGCGCTGCATCCGCCGGCGCACCTCGAGCTCGAACGGGTCTGGAACGAGTTCGAGGCGGACCCGGCGCTCTGGGTCGCCGTGGTGACCGGGGCGGGCGAGCGCGCCTTCTGCGCGGGCAACGACCTCAAGTACCAGGCCGCGGGCGGCCGCGTCGCCATGCCGCCCTCGGGCTTCGGCGGGATCACGGCGCGCTACGACATGGTGAAGCCGGTGATCGCCGCAGTGAACGGGGTCGCGATGGGCGGCGGCTTCGAGATCGCGCTCGCGTGCGACCTGATCGTCGCTTCGGAGCGCGCCGTCTTCGCGCTGCCCGAGCCGCGGGTGGGCCTCGCGGCGCTCGCGGGCGGCATCCACCGCCTGCCGCGCCAGATCGGGCTCAAGAACGCGATGGGGATGCTGCTCACCGGCCGGCGCGTGAGCGCCGAGGAGGGGCTGCGGCTCGGGTTCGTGAACGAGGTCGTGCCGCCCGGCGAGCTGGCCGCCGCCGCGCGCCGCTGGGCCGACGCGATCTGCGAGTGCGCGCCGCTCTCGGTGCGCGCGAGCAAGGAGGCCGCGCTGCGCGGCCTCGACGCGGGCAGCCTGCGCGAGGCCGTCGAGGGCCGCTACGAGCAGATGGTCGCGATGGTGAAGAGCGAGGACTTCGTCGAGGGCCCGCGCGCGTTCGCCGAGAAGCGCAGACCCGCGTGGAAGGGGCGCTAGCCGCAACCCTCAGGCGACCGCGTCGAGGAGCGCCGGCAGCTCCGAGAGGTCCGCGAGCTCGAAGTCGGGCGCCGGGCCCGTGTAGCGGGCGCGCGCGGCCGCCGGGTCGGGCACGCGCCGGGTGAGCCACGCGGTGCGCAGGCCGAGCGCGGCCGCGCCCGCGACGTCGGCCTCGAGGTTGTCGCCCACGTGGAGCAGCGCGCCCGGCGGGACGCGAAGGGCCCCGACGAGCGCCTCGAAGATCTCGGCGCGCGGCTTGCGCCAGCCGACCGACTCCGAGATCGCCACGGCGTCGAGGTGGGGCGCGAGGCGCGACTCGTCGAGCACGCGCAGCGCCGTGCACGCGTCGGTGAAATTCGAGCACACCCCGAGCGGCAGGCGGCCCCGCAGCCCGGCGAGGAGCGCCGGGTGGTGGCCCAGCTCGCGCACCTGGCCGCGCAGGCGCCCCATGTGGACGGCCCGCAGCCGCTCGACGAGCGACGCGTCGCAGTCGCGGCCGAGCGAGCGCAGCAGCGCCTCGAAGCGCTCCTTCGTCGACACCTCGCGGCCCTCGACGTAGCGCTCGAGCCGGATCGCACGGTCGACCTGGCGCAGTGCCGCGGCGAAGTCCGCCAGCGTCACGTTCTCGTCGGCGAGCTCGGCGTGGAGCGCGGGCGTGCTCGGCCCGAGCTGGAGCCCGCCGACCTCGACGGGCGGCGCCCACTCGAGGTCGACGAGCGTGTCGAAGAGGTCGAAGCTCACCGCGCGGATGCGCGGCGCGCGGCGCACCCAGGCCGCCTAGGTCGCGCTCTTCAGGCGCTCGACGCGCTCCTCGAGCGGAGGGTGCGTGGCGAAGAGATGCGCGAGGCCGCCTCGGCGATTGACCCCCGAGATGCCGAAGGCAGCCATCCGCTCGGGCAGCGGCTCCGGCGCGGCGCGCCGCAACCGCTCGAGCGCGGCGATCATGTTCGGTCGGCCGGCGAGGGTCGCGCCGCCCGCGTCGGCGCGGAACTCGCGCTGCCGCGAGAACCAGAAGACGATGAGGCTGGCCAGGATGCCGAGCACGATCTGCGCGAAGATCGACACCAGGAAGAACGCCGGCCCGTGTCCCTCGCCCTCGCGGCGGAACACCGCGCGGTCCACGACGTCGCCGATGACGCGGGAGAGGAAGAGCACGAACGTGTTCACGACGCCCTGGATCAGCGTGAGCGTCACCATGTCCCCGTTTGCGACGTGGCTGACCTCGTGCGCGAGCACGGCGTCCGCCTCGTCGCGCGTCATCCCGCGCAGCAGACCGCTGCTCACCGCGACGAGCGCTTTGTCGCGTCGCGCACCGGTGGCGAACGCGTTGGGCTCGGGCGCGTCGTAGATCGCGACCTGCGGCATGCCGATGCCGGCCGCCTGGGCGTGGCGGGCGACGGACTGGACGAGCCACCCTTCGAGCTCGTTCCGCGGCTGGTCGATCACCTTCGCGCCCGTCATGCGGAGCGCGGACCACTTCGAGATGGCCAGGGAGAGGAACGAGCCGCCCATGCCGAAGACGGCGGCGAAGATCAGCAGGTGCCAGTAGTCGAGGCCGGTGCCCGTCTGGTCGAGGTAGCGGTCGACCCCGAGCACGCGCAGCACGACGCTGAGGACGAGCAGGATCGCTACGTTGGTGGCCACGAAGTACAGGACGCGACGCATGCAGGGGTCTCCGCTCAACGGGGGATGGGGTCGCACGGATACGACACCGGCGCCCGGCGCGGCGTTGCGCGCCCGTCCCGACGGAAGATGGCTGCACGGCGGCGCTCGTCAAGCGGGCGCAGCGCACGCGGGCTGCGCGCTCGCTCGCGCGGGGTTCGCTGGGGGTCGCGCGCGAGCGCGTCGCGCTCAGGCGCCCCCGAGCCGCTGGAAGACCGCGTCCGGCGTGTCGATCGACGCCGCGGCGGCGACGCTCGCGAGCCCGGTCCGGATCTTGGCGCAGAGCGCGTCGCCGCCCTCCACGCCGCGGGAGGACAGCTCCGCGGGGAGCAGCCGCTCGAGTACCACGCCCATCTGCTGCGAAGTCACGGTGCGGGCCTCGAGGCCGGCCTGCTTCAGCGCGATCCGGACGGTGCCGCGAACGGCGAGGCGGTCGAGGGCGGTGCCCTGCTCGAGCTTGTCGCACACGAAATCGAAGACGGCCGACTCGGCCATGGCTCCCGCTCCCCCTCCGGGA
>DATAGA010000356.1:0-3353 GCA_036257215.1 Myxococcota bacterium | reverse complement strand
GCGCGACCCGGCCAGCATGCTGGGCAAGATCACGCGCTCCGGCGGCAACCTGATGGCGAAGTCCGAGCTCTTCACCTCGATCGAGGTGGACGGCTGGGGCTCGAACCTCGAGCAGTACCAGACCGGCCTCGCGTACGACCTGCGCCAGGTGGCCTCGATCCTGCGCCACGACCTCGCGAACGAGGGCAACCCGGGCAACCAGAGCGGGCTCTCCTTCTTCCACGCTGCGATCGGCGGCTTCGACACCCACTCCGAGCAGGGCGCGAACAACGCCGACGCCTGGCACCCGAGCCTCATGCGCTGGGTGTCCGAGGCGATGACGGGCTTCCAGCGCGACCTCGAGGCGCTCGGCATCGCGAACCGGGTCGTGACGCTGACGTACTCCGAGTTCGGCCGCCGCATCGAGCAGAACGACTCGGGCAACACCGCGGGCACCGACCACGGGACCGCCAACGGCATGCTCGTGATGGGCGACCCGGCGCTGCTGAACAGCGGGATCTACGGCCAGATGCCGAACCTCGCCGACCCCGACGAGCACGGCAACATGCAGATCACGACCGACTTCCGCGAGGTCTACGCGGCCGTGATCCAGTGGCTCGGCGGCGACGTCAACGCCGTCATCGGCCCCTTCACGGCGCTCCCGCTCTTCAAGTAGACCCCCGGCGAGGAGGCCCTTCCTCGCTCGCGAGGCGCGCGCGCGTGCGCTAGCTCTCCGCCGTGCCGTCCCTCGAGTGGAACCGACGCTGGGGCCCGGACCTCGAGCGCCAGCTCCGCAAGCACCGCCTGCGCTACTACGGCGAGCAGTGGGGCGACCCCGGCGCCCCGCGCTGGCGCCGGCTGCTCGGGACGCTCGTCGGGAAGGCGCGCTTCCGCAAGCTGCCGCAGGTCGTGCGCGACTACATCGAGCCCTACGTCGGGCCCGAGTCGGTCTGCCTCGAGATCGGCCCCGGGGGCGGGCGCTGGACGCAGTTCCTCCTCGCCGCGCGCGAGCTCGTGCTCGTCGACCTGAACCCCGAGTTCTTCGACTACCTGCGCGAGCGCTTCCCCGACGCGGTCGCGCGCATGCGCTTCTACCAGACCCGCGGCTACGACCTCGCCGGCGTCGCCGACGCCTCGATCGACTTCGCGTTCTCCTTCGGCACCTTCGTCCACATCGACCCCGAGGGCATCGACGCCTACCTCGCGGAGCTGCGCCGCGTCCTCAAGCCCGGGGCCGTGGCCGTGCTCCAGTACGCGGACAAGACGAAGCCCCGCGGCCGCGACAACCCCGACTTCTCCGACATGGACCCGCCGCGCATGGAGGCGCTCGCCGCGAAGCACGCCCTGCGCATGCGCGCCCACGACACGGCGCTCCTGCTCCACAGCAGCATCGCCGTCCTCGAGCGCTGAGGGCTACTCCGCCGTCGCTCGCGCCGCGGCCCGCAGCGCGCGCAGGCGCACGATGAGGCTCGAGGTGTCGTAGCGCCGGCCGCCCAGCGCCTCGACCTCCGCGTAGAGCTGGTCCACGAGCGCCGTGACCGGCAGCGGTGCGCCGGCGCGGCGCGCCTCCGCCAGCGCGAGCGCGAGGTCCTTGCGCATCCACTCGACCGCGAAGCCGTGCTCGAACTCGCCCGCCAGCATCGTGCGGTGGCGCTGCTCCATCTGCCACGACTGCGCGGCGCCCTTCGAGATCACCTCGACGACGGCGAGCGGGTCGAGGCCCACGGCCTCGGCGAAGTGGAGGCCCTCCGCGAGCGCTTCGACGAGCCCCGCGATGCAGATCTGGTTCACCATCTTCGCGAGCTGGCCGCTGCCCGACGCACCCAGGCGCCGCAGCGTGCGCGCGTAGCACGCGACGAACGGCCGCGCGCGCTCGACGTCGGCCTCGTCGCCGCCGGCCATGACGGTGAGGATCCCCTGCTCGGCGCCCGACTGGCCCCCGGACACCGGCGCGTCGACGAACCCGACGCCGCGCTCGTGTGCCGCGCCGGCGAGCTCGCGCGCGAGCTCGGCGGACGCCGTCGTGTGATCGACGAGCAGGCTCCCGCGCTCGAGCGCCGCCAGCGCGCCTGCGGGGCCGAACGCCACCGCGCGCACGTCGTCGTCGCGTCCGACGCACACGAACGCGGCGGCGGCGCCGCGGCACGCCTCGGCGGGCGTCCCCGCAGCCCGGCCGCCGTGGCGCGCAACCCAGGCCTGCGCGCGCGCCGGCGTGCGGTTGAAGACGGTCACGTCGTGGCCGCAGCGCGCGAGGTGTCCCGCCATCGGGAATCCCATGACGCCGAGACCGAGGAACGCCACGCGCTCTCCCACTGCCGCCCTCCGCTTTCCGAGAGCGCGAGGGTACCCGCCCGCGCCCCTCAGGGACGCCCGCTGACTCGCCGATCAGCCGGGCATGGATCCGGTGACCGTCCAGGCCTGCGCCGTCTTCCCTCTGGTCGTCGCCCTGATCGCCCGCGTGCTGCTGCGCCCCGACAAGGGGCTCGTCCACTGGGGCCTCGCGGGCCTGCTCGCCTCCATCGCCAGCTGGATCGGCGTCGTCGCGTTCGCGGGCGGCGCGCAGCGCTGGGGCGGAGGCACCCTGGCGCTGCTCGTCGCGAGCCCGCTGCCGCCGCTCTACCTGCTCACCATCGCGTACCACACGCGCGTCGCCCCGTTCGAGAAGAACCCGACCCTCGGCGTCGTGGTCTGCGTGCCCTTCGTCGCGCTCGCCGCGCTGATCGCGACGAACGATGCGCACCACCTGGTGCTGAGGGAAGCGCGCGGCCCGCTGCGCCCGCCCTCCGAGTGGGCCGGGCCCGGCTTCTGGGCCTTCGAGGCGTGGGTGTACGCGTACCTCTTCCTGGGCCTCGGCCTGCTCGGGCGCACGCTCGCGTTCGGTCCGACGCGCGACGACCGCCAGCGGGCGCTGCTGATCGTCGCCGCGACGGTGCTCCCGCTCGCCGCCCACACCGCCCACCTCCTCGGCTGGCTGCCGCTCGGCTACCCGGTGACGCCGGGCGCACTGGGCCTCACGGCGCTCCTCGTCGTCGTCGGCATCGACCGCTTCGCGCTCCTCGAGGCGCAGCCCGTCGTGCAGCGCGACGTCGTGGAGGAGCTGCACGACGGTCTCGTCCTGGCCGATCCCGGCGGCGTCGTGATCGACGCGAACCGCGCCGGCGAGCGCCTCGTCGGCTCGCCGCGCGAGGCGCTGCGCGGCCGGCGCCTCGACGAGATCCTGTGCGACCTCGGCGGCGACGACGCGCTCAGCAGCGTCCCGCTCTCGGACGGCGCCGAGGTCGAGCTGCCGACGCTCGACGGCCGCCGGCTCGAGGTGCGGGCGGGCGCCGTGCACGCCCACGCCGGGCAGCCCGCCGGCCGCTTCCTCGTGCTGC
>DATAGA010000281.1:0-1552 GCA_036257215.1 Myxococcota bacterium | reverse complement strand
GACGAGGCGACCGCCCGGGCGAAGGATGCGGCGGACGGTGTCGAGCGCAGCGCGCGGATCGGGCACGTGCTCGAGCACGTGCCACACGACGACGCGGTCGAAGTGGGCGTCCGGGTAGCCGGCCTGCTCGAGGCTCTCGGCGACGCGGATCTTGGCGCGCGGGTCCGCGCCGCGCGTCGCGGCCTCGCTGACCTCGAAGCCGTGCGCCTCGAGGCCGCGGTCCGCGAGCGCGCGGAGGATGACGCCCCGCCCGCAGCCGACGTCGAGCACGCGCCCGCTCCCCAGCCCTCGCGCGAGGAACGCCGCGTGGCGGTCGCCGACCCAGCGCACGAGCGGTTCGATCGGCGCGCGGAACTTGCGCCCGAGGTCGCCGTAGTAGGACGGAGGGTAGAGCTCGCGCAGCGCTGCAGCGTCCGGTCGCGGGTGCACGCGTCCCGTACCGCAGCCGGCGCAGACCACGAGCTGCGACTCCAGGCCTTCGATCCCGAAGCGCGCGCGCGCCGCAACCGCGTCGCAGACCGGGCACGCCGGCACGGCGACCACGTCCGCCCCGGCGCCCACCTCCCAGACCGCCCTCTCGTAGAGCGACGGAGGTCGGGGCGCGCCTTCCGGCCGGTGCATGGGAGGCGGCGAGTGTGCGCGGGGCCCGCAGGAGCGTCAAGACGAGCGAAGCGCGACCAGCGCCTGCGAGGGCGGTGCACGCCGCGTTCCGCCGCGGCAGCGCGCTCGCCGCGCGCGATACTCCGTGCGTGCAGCTCTTGCGCAGCCAGTTCGGCGCCCTCGTCACGACCACCGCGCTGCTGCTCGCGACGAGCGTCGCGATCGTCGAGTCGTGGGGAATCTGGCAGAACAGCCTGCGCGTCCATCCGGAGTGGGTCGCGACGAAGCCGACGCTCGGAAGGGGCGTGATCGGCGCCATCGCGTTCGCCTCCGGCCCGCAGGCCGTCGCGCGCAATCGCCTCGACCTCGGCGCCTGGCTCGGGTTCCAGGAGGTGCTCTCGCGCGACGCGCTCGACCTCGCGCGTCTCGCCGCGCGCGTGCGCGTCGAGCCCGGCGGCTACGTGCACGTGCTCTACGACGTGCGAGAAGACGGCTTCGCGGGCGTGCGCCTGGGCAGCGGGCCCGACGCCCCGAGCCTGCGCTACCGGGCCGCCCCGGACGGCGAGTTCACCGAGGCGCATCCGCTCGGCAGCGTCGCGCTCGAGCCGGGCACGTGGCACGAGCTCGAGCTCGCGTTCGCGGACCGCGCCGTCGCCGCGACGCTCGACGGGACGGCGCTCGGGAGCTTTCCGCGCGACCCCGGCCCGCAGCGCGTCGGCTTCCGAGGCGGCCAGCGCCGGGCGGAGGTCGACGACGTCGTGCTCGAGGAGCGCGGCGGCTGGGTGCGCGCGGAGACCTTCGCGAACCGCGCGCGCTTCGCGCCGCGGCTCGCCCTCGTCGCAGCGGCGCTGGCAGCGCTCGCGCTCGCGGGCGCCGCGCTCCTGCGCCGCCGCGCGCGCCAGCCGCGCGAGATCGGGCTCGCTCTCACGAGCGCGTCCCTCGTGCTCGCGTG
>DATAGA010000155.1:0-1730 GCA_036257215.1 Myxococcota bacterium | reverse complement strand
CCCGCGTGCCGTCGATGCGCGACCTCGCGCGCCAGCTCGGCGTCTCGCGCAAGGTCGTGGCCGACGCCTACGCGCAGCTAGCCGCCGAGGGCTACGTGACCCTCCGCCAGGGCGCGCGGCCACACATCTCCCGCACCGTGGCCGGGAGCGCGGCGCCGGCCGTCGAAGCCGTGCCGGCGCCCGCCCGCGCTCGGTACGACTTCCGCCCGAGCACGCCCGACGTGTCGACCTTCCCGCGGGCGAGCTGGCTGCGCTCGCTGCGCGCGGCGCTCGCGACCATGACCGACGCCGACCTCGGATACGGCGACCCGGGCGGGGTCGCCGTGCTCCGCACGGCGCTCGCCGACTACCTCGGCCGCGTCCGCGGCGTCGCCGCCGCGCCGGAGCACATCGTCGTCACCAGCGGCTTCTGGCAGGGCCTCGGCCTGGTCTGCCGCGCGCTCGCGGACACCGGCGCGCGGCGGATCGCGTTCGAGGACCCGAGCCACCCCGAGCCTCGCTCGATCGCCACGCATGCCGGCCTCGCCGTGGTCCCGGTCGAGGTCGACGACGGCGGCGTCCGCGTCGACGCTCTCGTGAGTGCCGGCGCCCACGCCGTGCTGCTCACGCCGGCGCACGAGGATCCCGCCGGCGCCGTCCTCGAGGGTGAGCGGCGGGCGGCGCTCGTCGCCTGGCTGCGCGCAAGCGGCGCGTTCGCGATCGAGGACGACTACGACGCCGAGTTCCGCTACGACCGCGCGGCCGTCGGCGCGCTTCAGGGCCTCGATCCGGACCGCGTGATCTACGCCGGCTCGACGAGCAAGACGCTGGCACCGGCGCTCCGGCTCGGCTGGCTGGTGGTGCCGCAGAGCCTGCTCGAGGCCGTCACCGACGCGAAGCGCCTGGCCGACCAGGGCAGCCCGCGGATCGCCCAGTTCGCGTTCGCCGACTTCCTCGCGCGCGGCGAGCTCGACCGTCACCTGCGCCGCATGCGCGCGCGCTACCGCGCGCGGCGCGACGTTATGGTCGCCGCGCTCGCCGGTGCGCTTCCCGAGGCCACCGTCCGCGGGATCGCCGCTGGCCTCCACGCGATCGTCGAGCTGCCGGCCGGCGACGACGAGCAGGCGATCCGCGACGAGGCCCGGCAGCGCGGCATCGCGCTCGCGATCCTGGACAGCTACCGGATCGACCCGCGTCACCGGTCGCCGACGCTCCTGCTCGGCTACGGCCAAGTCTCCGAGCCCGCGATCCAAGCCGGAATCTCCGAGCTCGCCGCCGCGGTGCACACAGCCCGAGCGCGGCTCTCATGAAGCCGTCCCGCAGCTCGCTTCGCGGCACCGGCTGCCCGAGCAGCTTCGGCTGTCCCGCTGGGGGATCCGCTAACGGGACGGCGTGAGCGTCCGCTCGCGGCTCTCCCTACGCGACGGTCTCGGAGCTGAATGAGTGATTCCATGTCGAGAAGCGCTGACCGGCTCCGCTCACCAGGTGAAGGGCCTAGACAGGCGCGGCCCACGACACCCGGAGGCCGCGATGAGCACCGCCAAACCCGACATCGTCACCCCTGAGCAGTGGCGCGCCGCGCGCGAGGCCCTGCTCGACAAGGAGAAGGCGCACACCCGCGCGCGCGACGCCATGGCGGCCGAGCGCCGCCGCATGCCGATGATCCGCGTGGAGAAGGACTATCGCTTCACCGCACCCGGCGGCGGGACGCGACGCTGCTCGACCTCTTCGACGGCAGCCGCCAGCTCGTC
>DATAGA010000065.1:0-2383 GCA_036257215.1 Myxococcota bacterium | reverse complement strand
ACCGCCGGAGCGCGCCGCCGCGCCCGTTCTGCTCGGCCGCCTGGTTCCCCTCGACGACGCCTTCCCGATCGGACACGACTTCGTGCAGGACATCAAGCTCGCCGGCGACGTCGCGGTCGTGACGCGCTGGAGCGGGCGCGTGCACGTCGTGGATCGCGCAGGCTCGGTGCGCACCGTCGCGCTCCCGAAGGGCGGCGACGAGCTCTACTACACCGGCGTCCGCAGCGACGGCGCCGTGTGCGCCACGCGCTGCGACGACGTGAGCGTCGTCTGCGCGCCGATCCCGAAGTAGGCTGGTATTCTCGCCCGCCGTGCACGCCGAACGCCGCCGCCGCTTCCTCGACGCGATGGGCCCCGACGCCGTCGCGATCCTGCTCGGGGCGAACCTCGTCACGCGCTCGGCGGACACCGAGTTCCCGTTCCGCCAGGACAGCGACTTCTGGTACCTGACCGGCTTCGGCCACCCGCACGCCGCGGCGGTGCTCCGCACCGACGGCGGCCCGCCGTACACGCTGTTCGTCGAGCCGCGCGACCGCGCGGCGGAGACCTGGACGGGCTACCGGCCGGGCGTGGAGGGCGCGGTGGCCGAGTTCGGCGCGAACGAGGCCCACACGCGCGCCGAGCTGCTCGCGCGGCTGCCCGAGCTCGTGCGGAAGGCGTCGCGCCTCTTCCACGTGCTCGGCCGGGACGCGACGCTCGACCAGAAGCTGGTCGGCACGCTCGACGAGATGCGGCTGCGCTCGCGCGCGGGCTACGTGCCCGCGTCGGAGATCGTCGACCCGCGCTCGATCCTGCACGAGATGCGGCTGCGCAAGGGGCCCGAGGAGCTCGCGGTCATGCGCCGCGCCTCGGACATCACGGCGGAGGCGCACCGCGACGCCGCCCGCCTCGCCCGCGGCGGGCGCTACGAGTACGAGCTCGAGGCCGCGCTCAACTACGCGTTCCGGCGCCGCGGCGCGGCGGGGCCGGCCTACTCGACCATCGTCGGCGGCGGCCGCAACGCGACCGTGCTGCACTACGTGACGAACGACCAGCCGCTGCGCGAGGGCGAGCTCGTGCTGATCGACGCGGGCTGCGAGCTGGAGGGCTACGCCTCGGACGTGACGCGCACCTACCCCGTGGGCGGCCGCTTCGAGGGCGCCGCGCGCGACGTGTACGAGGTGGTGCTCGCGGCGCAGCGCCGCGCGCTCGAGGCGGTGCGGCCCGGCACGACGCTCGCCGCGCTCCACGCGGAGACGGTGCGCGCGTTGGTCGAGGGCATGATCTCTCTGGGCCTCCTCCAGGGCGACCCGGACGAGCTCGTCGCGCGCGAGGCCTACCGGCCGTGGTACATGCACAACACGAGCCACTGGCTCGGCCTCGACGTGCACGACGTCGGCGCCTACCGCCTCGGCGGCGAGCCGCGCGCGCTCGAGCCGGGCATGGTCTTCACGATCGAGCCCGGGCTCTACGTGCGCGCCGACGACGAGACCGCGCCCGAGCGGCTGCGCGGCATCGGAGTGCGCATCGAGGACGACGTGGTCGTCACCGAGGGCGGCTGCGAGAACCTGACCGCCGCGATCCCGAAGGCGCCGGGCGACGTCGAGGCGTGGATGCGCGCCGCCTGAAGCGCCCGCCGCGCGCCAGGCGCGCGGCGGGCGAGGAGCCCCTGCCCCATGGCCGACATCGAGTCCCTGCTCAAGGAGAAGCGCGTCTTCGCGCCCCCGGCCGCGTTCGCGAAGCAAGCGAACTGGTCGAAGCGCCGGGTGGCCGAGTACCGCCGGCTCGGCGCGAGGAGCCCGGAGCGCTTCTGGGCGCGGATGGCCAAGGAGCACGTCAGCTGGTTCGCGCCGTGGCGCAAGGCGCTCGAGTGGAAGCCGCCCTTCGCCAAGTGGTTCGTCGGCGGCAAGCTCAACGCCTCCTACAACTGCCTCGACCGCCACCTCGAGGGCGAGAACGCCTGGCGCCGCAACAAGGCCGCCATCCTCTGGGAGGGCGAGCCCGGCGACACGCGCGTCCTCACGTACGGCGAGCTCCACCGCGAGGTGTGCCGCTTCGCGAACGCAATGCTCGAGCTCGGCGTGCGCAAGGGCGACCGCGTTGCGCTCTACATGCCCATGATCCCCGAGCTGCCGATCGCGCTGCTGGCGTGCGCGCGCATCGGCGCCACCCACAGCGTCGTCTTCGGCGGCTTCTCCGCCGAGGCGCTGCGCGACCGCATCGACGACGCGGGCGCGAAGATCGTCGTCACCGCGGACGGCGGCTACCGCCGCGGCGCGCCGTTCGCGCTCAAGCCCGCGGTGGACGAGGCGCTCCGCGGCGTCTCGTGCGTCGAGCACGTGGTGGTCGTCCGCCGCACGGGCGGCGACGTCGCGATGCAGCCGGGACGCGACCACTGGTGGCA
>DATAGA010000059.1:0-1831 GCA_036257215.1 Myxococcota bacterium | reverse complement strand
GCCGGCTCGGCGAAGCCCCGCGCAGCCCGGTACGTTCCGCGGACGCGCCCGAGGAGACGCATGCCGAGCAGCGCAGAGGTCGAGCTCTACACGGTCGACGCCTTCACGAGCGAGCCCTTCGCCGGAAACCCCGCGGCCGTGTGCCTGCTGGAGGAAGAGCGCTCGGACAAGTGGCTCCAGGCCGTCGCGACGGAGATGAACCTCTCCGAGACCGCGTACCTCTGGCGCAGCGGCGAGTCGGAGTGGCGGCTGCGCTGGTTCACGCCGACGCAAGAGGTGCCGCTCTGCGGCCACGCGACGCTCGCCTCGGCCCACGTGCTCTACGAGACGGGACGAGCGCGGAAGGAACGCGTGGAGTTCGAGACGCGCAGCGGGACGCTCGCCGCGACGCGCGTCCCGGGCGGCGCGATCGAGCTCGACTTCCCCGCGTACCGGAGCGAGCCCGCCGCGCTGCCGGCGGCGATCGCAGCGGGGCTGGGCGCGACGCCCGTCGCCGCGCGGCTCGTCGAGCGGGCGGGGCGCGAGGAGACGTGGCTCATCGAGCTGGCGGCGGAGGCCGACGTCCGGCGGCTGGCACCGGACTTTCGCGCGCTGTGCGCCGCGGGCGCGCCGGCCGTGATCGCGACGGCGCGCGGCGAGGAGTCCGGCTTCGACTGCGTGTCGCGCTACTTCGCGCCGGGCGCCGGGGTCGACGAGGACCCGGTCACGGGCGCCGCGCACTGCGCGCTCGGCCCCTACTGGGCGGAGCGGCTCGGCAAGAAGGAGCTGCGCGCCTGGCAGGCGTCGAAGCGCGGCGGCGAGCTCGGTGTGCGCGTCGCTGGCGACCGGGTCGCGCTCGTCGGGCGCGCGGTCACCGTCGTGCGGGGGACGCTGCTGCGCTGATCGCGGCCGGCTCCTTGCGGCGCACCGCATCGAGCACGAAGCGGATCACGGCGTCGACGAGCGCGGGCGGCGCGGGGTGCAGCGGGTCGCGCCGGTAGGCGCGCGCCGAGTAGTCGACCTGCAGCTGGCTGATCACGTCCGCCGTCGACGCGACGTCGAGCGCGGGGTCGAACTCGCCCGACTCGACGCCGCGCCGCAGAATGCGCGCCACGAGCTCCCGGTGAGGCGCCACGCGATCGGAGCTCGACAGGCGGAAGCGCGCGAGCTGCAGCTGCGCGTCGTCGGTGAGCAGCTTCGGGAGGAGCGGATTCCCGCGCGCGAACTCGACGCAGCCGCGGAACACCGCTTCGAGCGCGGCCGCGGCGCTCGCCTCGCGTTCCCCCGCCGCCATCGCGCGCGCCCAGTCGCGCACGAGCTCCTGGAGGACGACGCCGAGCAGCTCCTCCTTGCTGCGGAAGAACTGGTAGAGGAGGCCGTTCGAGACGCCCGCCTCTCCCGCGATGGCTTCGACCGTCGCGCCGGCGAAGCCGAGCCGGCCGAAGCAGCTGCGCGCGGCCTCGAGGATGCGCGCCCGGCGCCGCTCGCTTCCGAGTCGTCGCACCCCCGCCCGGGCCGGCGCGCGGGCTGCCGGCGCGGCAACGGCTTCCACGCTCGCCAGTTTCCCCTGTGTCCTCGCGGACTTGTCCGTGGGCCGGTCCATCGTGAACAAATTCTAGCATTCGTTCATTGAAATCGGAAGCAAAATCGTTCAAACTAGCGGAGCGGGCCGGCGGGCGGCCCACCAGGAGACCCCATGGCCGAGCTTCCCTTCCTCGCGTTCGACGCGGACCACCACTACTACGAGGCGGAGGACGCGTTCATCCGCCACGTGCCGCGCGAGATGCGCAAGCGCTGCATGCAGTGGGCGGTGATCGACGGGCGCAAGCGCCTGCTCGTCGGCGGGCGCGTG
>DATAGA010000046.1:0-4276 GCA_036257215.1 Myxococcota bacterium | reverse complement strand
TCGAGCGCGCCGAGGAGATCTGGCGCGTCGTCTTCCGCGGCCACGACTTCGGGCTCGACCAGCTCGTCTTCGGCGTCCCGCCGACGCCGATCCCCGAGCCCTCGACCGGCGTGCTGGCCGGCTTCGGCCTCGCGCTCCTCGTGCTGGCTCGCTCCGCGGGCGCGCGCGCGCGGCGAGGGCCCCGGGGCTAGGTCCCACCCTTCGCTGGCTCGGTTACCCGGACCGGCTCGCTGCTCGCGTCTCCCGGGCGGCCCGCGCCGCCCCCGACGTTTCGGTACGGTAGTCGTTGCCGGAGGCGCCATGGACTTCGCGCGGCTCGGGCTGGAGCGCTTCGCCTACCGCAAGGGCCTGCACCAGCTGGCCCGCGGTGCCTACGCCTGGCTCGCCCCGGATGGGTCCTGGGGCTGGAGCAACGCCGGCCTCGTCGTCGACGGCGAGGCGTCGCTCCTCGTCGACACGCTCTTCGACCTCCCGCTCACCCGCGAGATGCTCGCCGCGATGCGCGCCGCCGAGCCCCGGGCGGCGGCGCGCATCGACCTCCTCGTCAACACGCACGCCAACGGCGACCACTGCTACGGCAACGCGCTCGTCGGCGACGCACAGATCGTCGCGTCGAAGGCCTCCGCCGAGGAGATGGGCGAGACGCCGCCGCAGGTGCTCGCCTCGCTGGTCGCCGGCGTCGGCGCGCAGGACAGCGCGCTCGGGCGCTTCGTGAAGCGCGCCTTCGGGCCGTTCCAGTTCGAGGGCGTCGAGCTGTGCCCGCCGACCCGCACGTTCGAGGGGCGGCTCGACCTGCGCGTCGGCGACAAGCGCGTCGAGCTCCACGAGCTCGGCCCCGCCCACACCCGCGGCGACGTCGTCGTCCACGTCCCGGGCGACGGCGTGGCCTACACGGGCGACCTCCTCTTCATCGAAGGGACGCCCATCGTCTGGGAAGGGCCGATCTCCAACTGGATCGCCGCGTGCGATCGGATCCTCGCGCTCGGCGCGCCGGTGCTCGTGCCGGGCCACGGTCCGCTGACCGACCGGCGCGGGCCCGAGGCGGTGAAGGCGTATCTCGAGCACCTGCTGCGCGAGGTGCGTCCGCGCTACGAGGCCGGTCTCGACGCGTGGACGGCGGCGCGCGACCTCGACCTCGGTCCGTTCGCCGACTGGAGCGACCCGGAGCGCGTCGTCGTCAACGTCGACACGCTCTACCGCGAGCTCGGCGCCCGCGAGCCGCGCAACCTGATGCTGCTCTTCGAGCGCATGGCGGCGTACGCGGGCGCGTGAGCAGCTCGTAGCTTCGGCCCCTATCGCTCTCGGCTCACCGCCGGCCGAGCCAGACGAGCGGCAGCCCGGCCGCGAGCAGCGCGACGGTCGCGTGCGCGGGCGGGACGTCGAAGGCGTGCGCGAGGAAGAAGCCGGCCAAGGCCGCGCCGACGGCGAGGGCCGGGGCGAGCCAGGCCAGGACGCGGACCTCGCGGCAGAGGCCCTTCGCGGCGAGCGCGGGGAGCACGAGGCACCCGAACGTGTAGAGCGCGCCCGCCGAGCGGATGGCGAGACCCACCGCGAGGCCGAGCCAGAGCGCGGAGAACCAGCGCCAGCGCGCCGGGCGCAGCCCGGCGGCCGTCGCGCTCTCGGGGTCGACCGCGACGAGCAGGAGCGCGTCCCAGGCGCGGGCCGTCACGGCCGCGCCGCCCGCGGCGAGCACCGCGAAGAGCGCGAGGTCCGCGGCTGAAGCGGTGAGCAGCGTCGAGAAGACGAGCCGCTGCACCTCCTCGAGGCCGTGCGGACTGTGCGCGAGTAGCAGCACGGGGACGCTCGAGGCGAGCAGGAACACCCAGCCGTTGAGCGCCTCTTCGCTCTCGCTGCGCGGGCCGCGCGGCCGCGCGACGAGCCAGGCCGTCGCGACCGAGGCGCCGATCGCGAAGAGCGCGGGGACGGCGTCCGAAGCGAGCCACGCGAGGCCGGCCACCCCGGCGAGCGACGCCGCACGGAGCGCGAGCGCGATCCCGAGCGTCGACGCCTGGGCCACTGCAGCGCCGAGGAAGATCTGGTTGCGCGCGACGACGAAGACGCCGACCTGCGCGAGCGCGGCGGCCGCGAGGAGCCCGACGGCGTAGGTCGTCCCGAACAGCGCCCACGAGGCGGCGAACTCGCGGATCATGCCGGGCCCCCGCTGCGGCGTGCGGCGCTCATCGGCCGTCCCCGGGTCGGAGCGGACCGGCGTGGTGGCCGCCCAGTCGCACGTCGGCGCCGAAGGCGCGCGCGAGCGCGTCCGCCGCGAGCATCGCGTCGCGCGGTCCCGCGCTGACCCGGCCGTTCGCGAAGAGGGCCACGTGCGTGGCGAAGCGCGCCGCGAGCTCGAGCACGTGGGTGACGAACACGAGCGTCGTGGCCTCCTCGCGCACGAGCTCGGCGAGCGTGTCGAGCAGCACGCGTGCCGACGGGACGTCGAGCTCCTCCGTCGGCTCGTCGAGCAGCAGGACCCGCGGCCGGCGCACGAGGGCCCGCGCGAGCAGCGCGCGCTGCCGCTGGCCGCCCGAGAGCGCGCGGAAGTCACCGAGCGCGAGCGACTCGAGCCCGACGCGGGCGAGCGCCCAGCGCAGCGCCGCCTGGCGCTCCTCTGCGTTCGTGCGGGTCCCCACGAAGCCCAGCCCCACGAACTCGCGCACCGTGGTCGGCAGCGCGGCGCTCCACTCCGAGCGCTGCGGCACGTACCCGACGTGGGCGCGGTCCGCCACGTCCGGGTGGAGCCCGAGCTCACCGGCCACCGGCTCGAGCAGCCCGAGCAGCGCGCGCAGCAGCGTGGTCTTGCCCGACCCGTTGGGCCCGAGCAGGAACCAGACCTCGCCCGGCGCGATCTCGAGGTCGACTCCCGATACGATGGGCGGTCCGCCGTAGCCCAGCGTCAGGTCGCGCGCGCGCACGAGCGGTTCCTGGCGCGCGGGCGCCGGCGCGGCGGAGCGGCTCAGCGACGGCTCGCGGCTCACGAGCCGGCCCCTCCGAGAGCGCCGGCGAGCGCGCGCACGTTGTAGTCGACGGCGCCGAGGTACCCGACGGCGCCCTCGCGCGCTCCCGCCTGATGCGCGAGCTCGACGATTCGCGCGCCGGTGCGCTCCGCCACCCAGCGCGCGTGGCGCGGGTCGAAGTACGGCGACGCCAGGATCAGCCCGACGCCGCGCGCCTGCACGACCTGCACGATCTGCTCGAGGTGGCTCGTCGTGGGCGCGATGCCGGGCTTCGGCTCGAGCGTCCCGACGAGCTCGAGGCCGAAGCGGCGGGCGAAGTACTCCCAGAGCTTGTGGTCCTCCACCGCGGGCCGGCCCACTGCCGCGCGCAGGGCGCCGAGCCAGCCGCCGGTGGGAGCGCCGCCGAGCAGCGCGTCGATCCGGCCCTCCTCGACGGCGCGCACGACCTCCTCGCCGTCGCGGCCCACCGCCGCCTCGGCGCCGATCAGCCTCGCGGCCGTCTCACTCGCGAAGCGCCGGTAGCGGTCGGCGAAGCCCGCCGCCGCCTCGGGCCGCCGCTCCGAGAGCCGATCGCGCAGGAGCGCCGCGACGCGCACCCCGTTCACGGGGTCGGTCAGGTAGTGGGGATTGCCGAACGGGTGTACGTCTCCCATGGCGCGCGTGACGGTCCCCTGCGGCGCCTCGAGCGGGACGATCGCAGTCGAGGCATCCACGTAGCCCGGGCTTCCCGAGAGGATCGCCGGGTTCCGGGCGGTCTTGAGCAGCGGCGGGACCCATCCGACCTCGAGCTCCATCCCGACCACGACCAGCACGTCCGCCTCGTGCAGCGCGCGCACGAAGCTCGGCCGCGGCTCGAGGAAGTGCGCGTCCTGCGGGCCCTTCACGAGCACCGTCACGGCGAGCTCGTCGCCGCCGACGGCCTCGGCGAGCGCAGCGAGGTCCGGAACGGTGGCCACCACGCGCAGCCGCTCCGCGAGGGCGCTCCTGCCGGTCACGAGGGCGCAAGCGAGCAGGGCGCCCGCGACCCAGCGAGTCTTCTGCATGGCCGCCTCCTAGAACGCGTGAGCCGCGTGCGGGCCGATCCCGAACTCGAGCCCGAGCCACACCGTGTGGTTCGAGCTCTGCGACGAGAACTGCGCGCGGTCGTAGTCGTACTGGAGCCGGATGCGCGAGAACTCCGAGGGGTAGAACACGAGGAGCGGCGACACGCGATGGCGGTCGTCGCGGAACGGATCGTTCTCGCGCCCGTCGTAGGGTCCGACGCTCTCGCCGCTCCCGCTCGCGTACTCGTAGCGGAGCCCCGCCGCCCACGGCCGCCGGAA
>DATAGA010000627.1:0-2680 GCA_036257215.1 Myxococcota bacterium | reverse complement strand
CACGCGCGACGTCCTCGACGCGCTGCGCGCGCGCTTCCCGAGCGTCCAGCTCCCGCGCAAGGACGACATCTGCTACGCGACGCAGAACCGGCAGAACGCGGTGAAGGCGCTCGTGGGCGAGGCGGACGGAGTGCTCGTGGTCGGCGCGCCCGAGTCCTCGAACAGCAACCGGCTGGTCGAGAGCGCGCGCAAGGCCGGCGTCCCGGCCGAGCTCGTGCAGAGCGCGGACGACGTCGACCCCGCCTGGGTGGCCGGCAAGGACTGCATCGGCGTCACCGCCGGTGCGTCGGCGCCCGAGCGCCTCGTCGAAGAGGTGGTGGCACGCCTCGTGGCCCTCGCGGGCGGACGGGCGGAGCTGGACTCGATGCCCCGGGTCGACGAGGGCGTCGTGTTCCAGCTCCCTGGAGAGCTGCGAGAGCCCGAGCCGGCCTAGATGGAGGGCGGCCCGGGCGCGGAACGCGAGGCGCAGCACGAGGTCGAAGCGGAGGTCGAGGAGCTCGGCGACCCCGAAGCCGGCCCTGCCTTGCCCGCCACGGCGCTCGTCGCGCACGCCGCCGCCGGCGTGCGGCAGGCGCGCGTCGAGCCCGCCGTCGCGCGCACCGGCACGACTCGGGACATCTGGCGCCTCTCGTGGCCCGTGATGCTCTCGCAGGTGCTCGTCACCGTCGTGCAGCTCGTCGACATCGCGATGGTCGGGCGCATCGGCCCGCAGGCGCAGGCCGCGGTCGGCTACGCAGGGCAGTTCTTCAACCTCGCGCAGGCGGCGCTCTTCGCGATCGGCTTCGCGTGCGTCGCGCTCATGGCGCGCGCGATCGGCGCGGGGAACCCGGCGCGGGCGCGCAGCGCGCTCGCGGGCTCGCTCGTCCTCGCCGTGCTGGTCGCGCTCGCGTTCGCGGGCGGCATCCTCGCCGCGCCGCGGGTCGTGCTGCGCTGGCTGTCGGCGTCGCCCGACGTGATCCAGCTCGCGTTGCCCTATCTGCGGCTCGTCATGCTCGGGAGCCTGCTGCTCGCCGTCGCGATCGTCCTCGAGAGCGCGCTGCGTGCGAACCGCGACACGAAGACGCCGATGCGCATCGCGGTCGCCGTCACCGCGGTGAAGCTCGGCCTGAACGTGCTCCTCATCTTCGGCGCGTTCGGCTTCCCGCGGCTCGAGCTCGTGGGTGCGGGCCTCGCGACCGTGGCGTCGCAGGCGGTGGGCGTCGCGCTCCTCTGCGCCGTCGTCCTGCGCCAGCCGAAGAGCTCTCCGCTCGCGCTGCGCCGGGGCGACCTCGCGGCCGCGCGGGCGCTGCTGCCCGAGCTCGCCCGGATCTCGGTGCCGGGCGTGGCCGAGCGGCTCGTCATGAACGTCGCCCTGCTCTCCTACTTCGGCGTGCTCGGCCGGTACGGGACCGCGGCCGTCGCGGCCTACACCATCGGGGTGCGGGTCCTCGCCTTCTCGTGGATCCCGGGGACGGCGTACGCGCAGGCCGTCGCGACGCTGATCGGGCAGGCGCTCGGCGCCGGGGACCGCGCGGGCGCGACGCGGGCGGGCTGGCGCGCCGCGAGCCTCGCGCTCGCGACGTCGGTGGTGCTCGGCCTGCTGTGCGCCTTCGCGCGCGAGCCGCTCGCGCGCCTCTTCACGGACGACGGGCCGACGATCGCCGCGCTCGGCCCCTTCATGCTCTGCCTCGCGATCGCGCAGCCGTTCCTCCAGGTCCACTTCACGCTCGGCGGCGCGCACCGCGGCGCGGGCGACACCTGGACCCCGCTCGTCGCGGCCTTCGTCGGGAACTGGGTCTTCCGCGTCCCGCTCTCCTTCTTCGCGGCCGAGGTCGCGAGCGCCGGGCTCGTGGCGGTGTGGGCCGTCCTGATCCTCGACCACGTCGCGCGCGCCGTCTGGCTCTTCCTGAGCTTCCGGCGCGGGCGCTGGCAGGACGGCGGCCGCCGCCGCGCCCCCGGGTAAGCCCTCCACTCGCGAGGCGAGCAGCCAGGACCGCGCTCCGACGAAGCTCCTGAGGAGCTCCGACCCGCTCTCACGCGCGGGGGCGATGCTGCGAGCCGGGGCGACGGAGGCGCGTCGACGACGCCGTGCAGGGACGGGAAGCCTTCGTCGTCGCGCTCCTGCTCTTCCTCGTCGGGCTCGCGCGCGCGGCGCTCGACTCGAACCCCAGCCTGCGCGCGGCGCTGGCTGCGCTTCTTCCGTGACTCCGTCGCGTCAGCGCCGCCGAGGCGGCGGGAGCGGCGCGTCCGGGTCGTAGTACGAAGCCAGCTCGTTCAGGAGGCCTCGCGTCTCGGCGGCGAGGTCGTTCACCTGCTTCACCGTGAACACCGAGCGCGCCTCCTGCGCCGCCCAGCGCGCGCTCGACATCAGCGCCTCGAAGCCCGGCTCCGTCTGCTCGCGGCCGGCGCCGGACGCGACGTCTCCGGCGAAGTCGCGCGCCTCGTTCTTGAGGTGACGCACCTCCCGCTTCAACTTGAAGTAGTCCTTGCGCTGCGTGCCCGCGACGGGCTGGGGCTGGCGGTAGATGGCGTCGTAGAGCTCGCGCGTCTTGTCGGCCAGCTGCTGCGCCAGCGCGTTGACGCGAGCCTGGTCCCACGGCGCGAGCTCGGCGCGCGCTTCGGCGGCGAACGAGCTGAGCGCGAGCACGAGGGCCAGCGCGAGACCGAGAGGGCTGCGCATCGCGGCTCCTTCCTGCCGGCG
>DATAGA010000580.1:0-8177 GCA_036257215.1 Myxococcota bacterium | reverse complement strand
CCGAGCGCGAGCTCGGGCGGCTCCGCCGAGCACGCACGCGGCTCACGCGCGCCGATCCGCTCGGTCGCGCGCGCGACGCGCGAGTCGACGTCGGCGTCGAGGCAGCCGTCGAAGGTGCCGCCGGGCCCGAGCCGCTCGACCCGGCCGGCCGCGGCGTCGGCCAGGCAGTGGCGTGCCGCCGCCGCGCGGGCGCGCGCGATCCGGGCAATGCCGCGGTTCACCGTCTGCACGCAGCGCCGCGGCGGCTGGGTCTGCGCGCCGCAGTCGGTGACCTCGACGGCCACCACGTCGGTGGCGGTCGCGCCGAGCTGGTCCATCACGGTGAGCGTCACGGCGTAGGTTCCCGGGACGAGGAACGTGAAGGAGGCTGCCGGGTCACCCGATGTGCCGACCTCGCCGGCGTCCCAGGCGTACTCGAGCGCGTCGTCCTCCGGGTCCGACGAGAGCGCGGCGTCGAACGCGACGGTGAACGGCGCCGGCTCGCTCGACGTGCCGACCTCGCCGGCGTCCCAGGCGTACTCGAGCGCGTCGTCCTCGGGGTCGGAAGAGAGCGCGGCGTCGAACGCGACCGTGAACGGGGCCCGCCCGTTGGCGGAAGACGGGCTCGCCACCGCGGACGGGGCGCGGTTCTCGTAGACGGCCGTGAAGGTGAGAGGCGTCGTCCCGACGGTGAAGCTGCGCGAGCGCTGGGGCTCGCCGTCGTCCCAGCCCGCGAAGCTGCGGTGCTGCTGGATCGGCAAGACCGAGATCGTTTGCTCCGAGCCCACCACCGGCTGGATCAGCGCCGGACCGAACACCTCGATGCCCTCGTCCTCGTAGCTGATCGCGAGCCCGACGGGCTCCGTCGCGAGCGTGACCTGGGTCTTCTCGGGCAGGAGGTCGACGCACTGCGTGTCCGTGAAGCCCTCGGGCTCGATCGTCGCCGTGACGCAGAGCTGGAGCGACACGGAGTCGCCGTGGTCGGAGACGCTGAAGTCTCCGACCGAGCGGAACGGGTCGACCGGGTCCGGCGCGCTCGGGAGGTCGTCGAAGTGGGAGTGTTGATTGTGGAGCGTGCGCAGCTCCCAGTCGAGGTCGTCGGCGGACACCGGGTTGGGGCCGGAAGTGGCGGTCCCGGAGAAGTGGATCACGTCGCCGACGCGGTACGAGCTCTGGTCGGTGGGAGAGTGGATCGTCGCGAGGGGCGGGCTGTTGCCGACGGTGATACGGACCGTGTCGCTCGCGGAGGCGAAGGGCGCCGTCTGCTCCGTGACCGTGAGCTCCGCGTCGTAAACGCCCGGTTCCGAGTAGACGTGGATCGGATTCCGGTCCGTCGAGCTCTCGCCGTCGCCGAAGTCCCAGAGGAACGAGATGGGCTGCGTGTCGGGGTCGTAGGTCGCGTTCGCATCGAACTCGACCTGCAGCGGGATCGTTCCGATCGTGGGTGTCGCGTCGAAGAGCACGACCGGCGGCGAGTTGCTGCCGCCCACGTACCGCACCCGGCGCAGCTCGCCGCCGCTCCCGCTGTATTGGATCCAATAGAGGTTCGTGTCCGGGCCCTGGAGCAGCTGGACCGGCCCACCCGTCGACGCCACGCCGAAGGGGTGCGCAGTCGCCTCTCCGAGCCCGTCGAAGGTCAAATAGCGGATCCAGCGCAGGTTGTAGTCCGCGATGAAGAGCGCGCCGTGGTAGATGGCGGGATAGGTGACACCGCCATAGAACGCGCCGGCGTTGGCGGACGCGCCGCCGCTCGAATGGTCGTATGCGAAGGCGGGCGCCCGTACCGCGCCGAGGCCTTGGCCGTAGAGCGCGTCGCAGGCCGCGGACGTGAGGCCGCTGCTGCGATAGGCCGACTGCTGGCGGCTGGTCGTGACGCCGCTCTCCGGCGGGATCAGCGCGCCGCCCTCGTAGCAGGGCCAGCCTAAGTTCGCGCCCTTCCCGGTGTCGATCTCCTCCCACGTGTTCCAGCCCACGTCGCCGATCCACGGCTCGCTCGTCGTGGGCTCGATCGCGATGCGGAACGGGTTGCGAACGCCGTAGGCCCAGACCTTGGAGCGGTTGGAGCCCTTCTTGCCGGGCTGGTAGTACGGGTTGTCCGGAAGCCCATCGCCGGTGATCGGGTCGATCCGGAGAATCTTCCCGGCGAGGCTGTCGAGCAGCTGCGCGCGCAGGGCGCGCGGGTCGACGCCACCGTAGTTCGACGCGTCGCCGCTCGTCACGAACAGCGACCCGTCGGGCGCGAACGCGACGCTTCCGATCGTGTGGGAGTCCTCGTCGGAGGGGATGCAGTCCTCGACGGGCACCCAGCTCGAGATGGGCACCCCGCTCACGTTCAGCGGCGAGATGCACGAAGCGAAGCCGACGTTGCGACCGTCGTGCTGGCTCCCGATGTTCGCGAGCGTGCTCTCGTTCCCGATCAGCACGACCTCCGTGCCCGCCTTCGCCGTCGTATGGCCGGTCGCCGGATCGGCCTCGACCCGCAGCAGCTGCGCGACCCGCGCGGGGGTCGAGGTGGGCGGCGGGGTCCCGCCCGGGATCCCGTCGGGGTTCGCGCCCGGAGGGTCGTGGGTGTAGAGCAGGTAGACGTACGGCTCGTCCGGAAACTCGGGATGCACCGCGATCCCGAGCAGCCCGCGATCGTGGTTGTCGTGCACCCGCGCGCGCAGGTCGACGAAGGTTCCGAGCAGGGTAGACCCCTGGTAGATCCGCACCCGACCGTCCTTCAGCGCGACGAGCAGCCGCCCGTCCGGCATGAAGGCGACGGCGGTCGGGAAGGAGAGACCGCCGATCACGAGCTCGTCGACGAACCCCGGCGGGAGGTCCGTCAGCACGGCCCCGGCCGGCGCCGCGAGCGCGACGGCCAGCAGGTGGGAGGCGAACGCCGCGGCCAGCCACCCGCGCACCCGTGCCCGGCGTCCCGCTCCGAAGAAGTCCAGCGCAGCGTCCTCGCGTCGGCCCCGTCCCCCGCGCAGGGCGGCGCGGCGTTCTGCTCCCCGCCATCGCGGCGACACCGGGAGCGTAACGAACGTGGGTAGCGGGGATGGGGCGGCGGGTAACGCCGCCTCGCAGGCCCTCGTGGGCCGTCGGCTGATGGCGCTGCACGCCACGGTGGCACGTTCCGCGCCGCGCGCTGGCCGCGGATCCGTTGGTGGAGCTGAGGGGATTCGAACCCCTGACCCTCAGACTGCCAGCCTGATGCTCTCCCAGCTGAGCTACAGCCCCACGCGATCGGCGAAGCTATCGGCGGGCCCTCGCGCTGTCAAAGAACGGGTTGCGCTGCTTCGAGAGGCGACGAGAGGTCGAGCAGCGAGCGAGCGATCCGTGCGGAGCGCGCGCCGTCACGGCGCCGGGCCGCTCGAATCGCGTACCGACCGCAGCGAAGACCCCACGTCGCGGGCTCGGAATGGTATCCTCGCGCGCCGCCTGCCGGAGTGGCGAAACGGGTATACGCAGGGGACTCAAAATCCCCCGGCCGGCAACGGCCGTGTCGGTTCGAATCCGACCTCCGGCACCGCGTTCCTTGCGGACTCGCTGCGGCGAGTTGCTCCTTCGAGAAGGCCTCGGAGCGGCTCCGGGCCGCCCCAGCGTGCGGCTGCCCCCGGAACCGCGGCCGGTCGAATAGAGTCCGGACCGGGCCCGTCGAAAGAGTGTCCAACCCTGGGAGGAGACCGTTGCGGATCGGGATCCGCTCGCGCGTCCTCGCCGCGGCGCTCGCCGCGCTGGTCACCCTCGCCGCCGCGCCGGCCGGGGCCGACCACCGGGACTTCGCGGGGCGCGTCAAGAAGGTCTCGAACAAGCGCGTCACGGTGGAGAACCGGATGGGCGACCGGCGCAGCTTCGTGCGGGGCGAGAAGACCCGGGTGCGCGGGGGCGGTCGCTCGAGCTGGGAAGGTCTCAAGCCCGGGGACGAGGTGATCGTGGACTGGCACCTGAAGGACAAGCCGGCGCGCGCGCGTCGCGTGCGCGTCATCGGGCACGACTAGGTCGCCGGCGGGTCGCGCGCGGCGCCGTCGCGCTATGTTGGCTCGTCCCGGGTCGGGGCGAGCACGCCGCGGCGCTGCCGCGTCGGGACAGTGAAGGAGAGGCAGTCACATGCGCAGTACGATTCGACGTTTCACCCTCGCGGGCGGGCTCGTCGTCGCCCTCGGCCTGGCGGCTGGCGCGGCCCGTGCCGACGAGTGCACCGTGCAGACGGGCGAGGGCGCCATCACCGGGAAGACCCTCTCCGGCGAGCTCAAGCAGGTGAGCGGCAAGAACCTGATCGTCACGTCCAAGGGCGAGCAGATCAAGTTCGACAAGTACGAGGGCGGCGTGGTGAAGGGCCTCAAGACCGACTACGCGTCGCTGAAGAAGGGCGACTACGTGACGGTCTGCTCGAAGCTGCTGGCGAAGCCGCGGCTCGCGTACGAGATCACCGTGCAGGAGAAGCCGAAGGACGAGGCCGTCGACGTCGACTGAGCCTCCTCGAGAGGCGTTCGGCTCGAAGCCGCCTCGCGCGCGGCGCTGTCGGAGCGCGTCCGGTACCCTCCGCGCATGGCCTCCGGCGCACCGCCGTTTCGGCCCGAGCAGTACGAGCGCTACCGCCGCCACCTGAACCTCGGCGAGATCGGACCCGAGGGACAGCTCGCCTGGCTGCGCGCGCGCGTCGCGGTGGTGGGCGCGGGCGGCCTCGGCTGCCCGGCTGCGCTCTACCTCGCGGCCGCAGGGGTCGGCACGCTCGGCCTCTTCGACGCCGACGTGGTCGAACTCTCGAACCTGCAGCGCCAGGTGCTCTACGGCACCGGCGACGTGGGCCGCCCGAAGGTCGAGGTCGCGCGCGAGCGGCTCGCGGCGCTGAACCCCGACGTGCGGCTCGAGACGCACGCGCTGCGGCTGCGCTCGGACAACGCGCTCGAGGCGCTGCGCGGCTACGACGTGATCGTCGACGGCTCGGACAACTTCCCGACCCGATACCTCGTGAGCGACGCCGGCGTGCTGCTCGGCACGCCGGTGATTTCGGGCGCGATCCTGCGCTTCGAGGGTCAGGTGTCCGTCTTCGACGCGCGCCGCGGGCCCTGCTACCGCTGCCTCTTCCCCGAGCCGCCGCCGCCCGGCGCGGCGCCTTCGTGCGCGGAGGCCGGCGTGCTCGGCGTCCTGCCGGGTCTGGTCGCGCTCGTGCAGGCGACCGAGACGCTGAAGCTCCTCGCCGGGGTCGGCGAGCCGCTCCTCGGCCGGCTGCTCCAGCTCGACGCGCTCGAGATGCGCTTCGGCGAGTTCCAGTTCGGCAAGGACCCGGCCTGCCCGGCGTGCGGCGAGCACGCGACGCTGCGCGAGCTGGTCGACTACGACGGCTTCTGCGGCGTCCCGGCGCGCGAGGAGGCGCCGCTCGTCGAGCTCGCGCCGGCCGAGGTCGCGCGACGCGGCGTCCCGGGTCGCGACTACCTGCTGCTCGACGTGCGCGAGCCCGACGAGCACGCGAAGGCGCGGCTCGAAGGCGCGCGCCTCGTCCCGCTCGGCGAGCTGCCCGCGCGCGTGGAGGAGCTCGCCGGCTGGCGCGAGCGGCCCGTCGTCGTGCACTGCCACAAGGGCGGGCGCAGCGCGAAGGCGTGCCGGCTGCTGCGCGACGCGGGTTTCCTCGACGTCGCGAACCTCGCCGGCGGGATCGAGGCCTGGTCGCTCTCCGTGGACCCGACGGTCCCGAGGTACTGACGTGGCGCGCGCGAAGACGCCCGACCCGCTGAAGCGGCGACATCTCCTCGAGGAGGAGCTCGCGCCGCCGCGCGCGCTCGCGCTCGCGGAGGCGTACCTCGCCGAGGGCCGCCGCTTCGACGCGCTGGCCTTCCTCGCCAAGGCGGGCGCGACGGACCGGATGAAGGCGATCCTCGCGGAGGCCGTCGCCGAAGGCGACCTCTTCCTCGCGCGCGAGACGGCCTCGCTCCTCGGCGAGCCGCCCGACGCGCGCACCTGGCGCGAGCTCGCCGCCGCGGCCGAGGCCGCCGGCCGCGAGCGCTACGCGGCCGAGGCGCGCCGCCTGGCGGACGCGCGCGCGGGGGAGCGAGGGTCGGCCGCCGCCCGCGCGGGAGAGCGTGCGGGGACCTGAGCCCGCCGTGGCGGCCCGCGAGATCCGGATCGAGAACGCCCGCTCGCACAACCTGCGCGGCGTCTCCTGCAGGATCCCGCTCGGGCGCATCACGGTCGTGTCGGGGCCGTCGTGCTCCGGCAAGTCGACGCTCGCCTTCGACACGCTCTACGCCGAGGGCCAGCGCCGCTACGTGAGCTCGCTCTCGACCTACGCGCGCCAGTTCCTCGAGCGGCTCCCGCGCCCCGAGGTCGACGCGATCTCGCACCTCCCGCCCGCGATCGCGATCGAGCAGCGCAACGCAGTCACGAACGCGCGCTCGACGGTGGGGACCGCGACCGAGCTGCTCGACCTGCTGCGCCTGCTGTACGCGAAGGTCGGCGAGACCTGGTGCTGCGGGGCGCGGGTCGAAGCTCAAACGGTCGAGTCCGTCGCGGGCGAGACGCTGCGCCGCTTCGCAGGACGGCGGCTCGCGATCGGCGCGCCGCTTCCGCCCGGGCCCGCCCGCGCCGCGCGGGCGCTGCGCGACCGGCTCGTCGCCGAGGGCTACGGCCGACTGCTGCTGCGCGACGGCAGCGTGCGCGACGCGGGCGAGCTCTCGGCACGCGCGTTCGCGGCGCTCCGGTCCGACGCCTGGCTCCTGATCGACCGCCTGGTCCCCGACCCGGCGCAGGACCGCGCCCGCGTCGCGGAGGCCGTCGCGCGCGGGTTCGAGCGCGGCGGCGGGCGGCTCGCGCTCGTCCCTGCCGACGACGCCGGCGCTCCGCTCGAGGTGCGCGAGGGCTTTGCGTGCCTCGCGTGCGGCACGCGCCATCCGACGCCCGAGCCCGCGCTCTTCTCGTTCAACCACGCGCGCGGGGCGTGCGAGACGTGCGAGGGCTTCGGACGGGTGCCGGCGCTCGACCTCGAGCGCGTGATCCCCGATCCGTCGCGCACGCTCGCGGGCCGCGCGATCGCGCCGTTCGCGACGCCCGGCGGGCGCCCGTGCCAGCGCGACCTCGCGCGCGCGTGCAGGCGCTCGGGCGTCCCGCTCGACGTGCCGTGGGCCGCGCTGGACGAGGCGCAGCGGCGCTTCGTGGTCGAAGGCGACGGCGGCGCCTGGTACGGGATCCGCGGCTTCTTCGAGTGGCTGGAGGGCCGCCGCTACAAGGTGCAGGCGCGCATCCTGATCGCCCGCTACCGCCGCTTCGACCCGTGCCCGACCTGCGGCGGTGCGCGGCTGCGTCCCGAGGCGCTCGCCGTGCGCGTCGAGGGCTGCGACATCGCGGCCGCGTCGCGGCTCACCCTCGCCGAGCTCGGCGAGTGGCTCGGCGGGATCGCGCTGCGCGGCGCGGCGGCGGAGCGAGGCGCCCGCATCCTCGACGCCCTGCGAGCGCGCACCGCGACCGCGCTCGAGGTCGGCCTCGGCTACCTCGCGCTCGACCGCCAGGTGCGCACGCTCTCGGGCGGCGAGGCGCAGCGCATCCAGCTCGCGACGGCCCTCGGCGGCGCCCTCACCGCGTCGCTCTACGTGCTCGACGAGCCGTCGATCGGACTGCACGCGCGCGACGTCGCGCGCCTGCTCGGCGTCCTGCGCGGGATCCGCGACCGCGGCAACACCGTGGTCGTGGTCGAGCACGCGCCGGAGATCGTCGGCGCAGCGGACCACCTGATCGACCTCGGACCCGGCGCGGGGCGCGACGGAGGGCGTCTGGTCGCGCAGGGCACGGTGGCCGAGGTGCGGGCCCACCCTGCCTCGCAGACGGCGCGGGCGCTGCGCGGCGAGCTCGGCGGCGCGCGCCGAGCGGGCCGGCGCCGCCGCGGAGCGCTACGCGTCGTCGGCGCGCGCGCGCGCAACCTGCGCGACGTCACGGTCGAGCTGCCGCTCGGCCAGCTCGTCGCCGTGACGGGCGTCTCCGGCGCGGGCAAGTCGACGCTCGTGCGCTCGGTGCTCGTCGGCGGACTGCGCGGCGAGCCGGAGCGCGGCGCGTGCGACCGGATCGAAGGGCGCGAGGCGATTTCCGAGGCCGTGCTCGTCGAGCCCACGCCGCCCGGCCGCAGCCTGCGCTCGAACCCGGCGACGGTCTCGAAGGCGTTCGAGGGCATCCGCCGCCGCTTCGCCGCGACGCGCGAGGCGCAGGCCCTCGGCGTCACGCCCGGC
>DATAGA010000563.1:0-2337 GCA_036257215.1 Myxococcota bacterium | reverse complement strand
GCCGGCATCGACGCGTCCGAGCCGAGGCGCTACCCGGAGTACGCGCCGGACTACTACGCGACGTTCTTCTCGGACCTCGACGGGATCCGGCTCGAGGTGTGCAACTTCTGGGCGGTGCGGCGGCAGCGAAGCGAACGCTGGGACGCGGGCGTGGGGCCAGCGTGAGCGCGCGGCGCGCGAATGCGGGGCGGCGCCGGGGTACGACGCGCGCGCTGGCGGCGCTCGCGCTCGCGCTGCTGGTCGCGGCGTGCGGACCCGTTCCGGGGGGCACGCTCGCCGGGCGCGTCGCGCCGCTCCCCGACGCGTGGTCCAGCAAGGTGCGCCAGCCCTCGTTCTGCGAGGTCGAGTCGCGGCCGCGCGACCCGCACTCGATCCAGCTCGAGTGCTTCGTCGATGCGGAGGACCTCTACGTGCAGTCGCACCGCTGGGCCCTCGCGCCGTGGTGGCCGGCCACGAGCTGGGCCGAGATCTGGCTCGCGGAGCCCGACGTGCGCGTGCGCCTCGGCGACGAGCTGTTCGAGCTGCGGGCGGTGCGCGAGACCGACGCCGCGCGGCGCGAGCGCATCCTGCGCGCGCGCGGCTACGACCCGGTGCCCGACGGCATCGTGCTCTTCCGCTTCGAGCCGCGCGGCTGACGGGGCGCCGCGCCGTCGGCGGCGCCCCTGCTGCGGCGCTACCGTCGCGCCGTGGCCGAGCTCCGAGCCGAGGACCGTTCGCCCCGCGGCGACCCGACGCGACACCGCACGTTCGACGAGCTGGACGCGGCTCTGCGCTCGACGCCAGCGGCCCCACGCGACGCGGGGCGGCTGGCCCTCATCGTGCGCCGCCTGCCCGACGGAACGCGCGAGACCCCGCAGCTCGTGACACTTTCGTGCGACGACGGCGTCCCCGGGGACGATTGGACCCGCCGGCCGCCGCGCGAGCTCGACGCGCAGCTGGCCGTCATCCAGCGCGACGTCGCGGCGCTGCTCGCGAACGGGCAGCCGCTCACGCTCTCGGGAGACAACCTCCTCGTCGACCTCGACCTCTCCGACGAGAACCTTCCGGCGGGGAGCCGGCTCCGGCTGGGCGAGTCGCTGGTCGTGGTGACGCCGAAGCCCCACAACGGCTGCAACAAGTTCGCGGCGCGCTTCGGGCTCGACGCGCTCCGGTTCGTGCAGGCGAAGCCGACGCGGCATCGCAACCTGCGCGGCACCTACTGGCGTGTGCTGGAGCCGGGGATCGCGCGCGTGGGCGACGCGATCCGGGTGGTCTCGCGGGGCTGAGAAGCGGCGCCCGCGGGCGCGGCGAGGGACGGCATGCAGGTCGCCTTGGGTCTCAAGGCGCACTCGGGCTGGGCGGCGCTCGTCGCGGTCGGCGAGGACGGCGGCGCGCCGGTCCTCGTGGAGCGCTGCCGCCTCCAGCTCGTCGCGCCGGAGGACGCCGAGTGGGCGAAGCAGCCGTACCACGCCGCGCACGGGCTCGAGCCCGAGGACGCGCGCGAGCTCGTCGCTCGCGGCGTGCGCTCGGCGCGGCGCCTCGCGCTGCACGAGCTGAAGAGCTGCGTCGAGCGCGCCGCGGCCGCCGGTCACCGACAGGTGGCCGCCGCGGTGATCGTCGGCAAGCCGATGCCCGATTGGAGCGTCGAGCAGATCCTCGCGGTGCACTTCCGCATGCACCAGGCGGAAGGGGTCCTCTTCCGCGACGCGCTCGTCCACGCGGTGGAGGCGTGCGGCCTGCGGCCGGTCCCCGTGCGCGAGGACTCGCTCGAGAAGCGCGCGTGCGAGGTCCTCAGCGCGCGGCCGGCGCAGCTCGCGGCCGCGGTCGCGGCGCTCGGCCGCGCGGCGGGGCCTCCTTGGAGCCGCGACCAGAAGGACGCCGCGCTCGCGGCCTGGCTGGCGCTCCACAGCGGGCCGAAGCGGACGAGAAACTGACGGTGCGGCGCGAGGGGGACGGAAGGCGAGCGGCGCGCCGGTCGAACGGAAGCGACGTGTACGGCCGCATCTACGCCGTCGTGCGCCGGATCCCGCGCGGCCGCGTCGCGAGCTACGGGCAGATCGCGCGCCTCCTCGGAATGCCCGGCCGCGCGCGGCAGGTCGGCTACGCGCTGAGCGCGCTGCGCGACGAGCGCATGCCGTGGCACCGCGTGCTGAACGCGGCGGGCCGCGTGAGCCTGCGCGCCGCTCCGGGGGCGGACGACTTGCAGCGCCGACTGCTCGAGCGCGAAGGCGTCCGCTTCGACGCGGCCGGACGCGTGCCGCTCCAGCGCTACGGCTGGGAGCCGGAGGCTCGCCGCCGCGGCACCCGCCGCAGCGTCCGGCCTCGCGGCGCCGCTCGCGCTGGGCGGCGGGCCCGGAC
>DATAGA010000492.1:0-2958 GCA_036257215.1 Myxococcota bacterium | reverse complement strand
TGGGGACTCGCAGCCGCTCCGTCGCCCAGGAGACCCAGGTGTCGACCGCGAGCGCCGCGCAGACGGCGCCCCCGACGTACGGACCCGCGCGCCAGCGGGAGAGGCCGGTGTCCGCGTGGGCGCCGAGCGCACCGGGCTCAGGCCGGCTGCGCACGCCGCGCGCGCGCTCGGCGAGCTTCGCAAGCGCGCGCGGCACGAGCAGGCTGTGGAACAGCCCGCCCGACCGCTCGACCGAGAGCTCGCAGTGCTCGAGCAGCGCACGCAGCTGCGCGGGGCGGTAGCGGCGGTGGTGTCCGAGCTCGATGTCGTGTCGGGTGAAGAGCGACATCCAGGCCGGGACGCTCACGAGCGCGCGTCCGTTGCGGCGCAGCGCGCGGCGCACGAGATCGCCGAGGAACTCCCGGTCGTCGGGCACGTGCTCGACGACGTCGAGGGCGAGCACGACGTCGAACGGGGCGTCCGGGAGGCGGCGGGTGAACCGGACGCGAGCCCGTTCGCCCGCGCCCAGGTCGGACAGCTGCGCGTCGGTGTACGAGGGCTCGTAGCAGTGGACCTCGCTGCCTTCGGGCAGCGAGGCGATGGCGCTGCGGGCCAGGTATCCGTCGCCCGCCCCGACGTCCAGCACGCGGACCGGGGACGGGCACGCCTCGCGCAGCAGCGCGCTGAAGAAGCGCGCTCGCGCGACCTCCCAAGGATGCCGAGAACTCCTTCCTGTTTCGGGGACTTCTCGAAGATCCATCGAAACTTCCCGAAGGTTGGGCCCGGCCGCGCGGCGGCATCGTATCACGGCGGCTGAGCCTCGCGTGCGCGCTCGGACGCCGAGCCGGCGGCGCGGCGGCTCCGCCCCCGGCGCCCTACCCTGCGCGCCATGAAGAACTTCGCGGGAAAGCTCGCCGTCGTGACAGGCGGCGGCTCGGGGATGGGGCGCGAGCTCGCCGGGCAGCTCGCCGCGGAGGGCTGTCACGTCGCGCTCTGCGACGTGTCGCGCGAGAACATGGAGGCGGCGCGGAAGGAGTGCCTCGAGCGCGCCCCGGCCGGCACCCGCGTCTCGATCCACGACTGCGACGTCTCGCTCGAGCCCCAGGTGCTCGCGTTCCGCGACGGCGTCGTGCGCGAGCACCGCGCCGAGTGCGTCCACCTGCTCTTCAACAACGCGGGGATCGGAGGCGGCGGCAGCTTCCTGCTCGACGACCGCGGCGAGTGGGAGAAGACCTTCGCGGTCTGCTGGCACGGCGTCTACTACACGACTCGAGCCTTCCTGCCGCTCCTCGTCGCGGCGCCCGAAGCGCACCTCGTCAACACGAGCAGCGTGAACGGGTTCTGGGCGAGCCTGGGACCGGCGATCCCCCACACCGCCTACAGCGCGGCCAAGTTCGCGGTGAAGGGGTTCAGCGAGGCGCTGGTCACGGACCTGCGCATCAACGCGCCCCACGTGAAGGTCTCGGTCGTGATGCCCGGGCACGTCGGGACGTCGATCGTCACGAACAGCAGCGTCGTGCTCGGGCGGCCGAGCCCGAAGGAGATGACAGCCGAGGACCTGCGGCCGATCCGCGAGCGCATGGCGCGCCAGGGCCTCCCCCTCGACGCCGTGAGCGACGACCTGATCCGCGCCGGGCTCGAGCAGGCGGCGCGCGACTTCCGCGACAAGGCGCCTCTCTCGGCCGCCGCTGCGGCGACGATCATCCTCGACGGCGTCCGCGCCGAGCGCTGGCGCATCCTGGTGGGCGAGGACGCGAAGCTCCTCGACCAGAGCGTGCGCGAGGCGCCGGAGGACGCCTACGAGGCCGACTTCATGGAACGCCTGCGCCGGGCGGGCGTCTTCGGCGGCATCCAGAGCTTCGTCGGAACCCAGGGCGGCGGCTCCTGAGCGCGCGCGCCGCGCTGGCGCTCGCCCTCGCGCTCGTCGCGGGGCCAGCGCTCGCCGGCGCGGCGCCCCGTTGACGCGAGTGCCGTCGGTCCTTACGGTGGGCCGCCCATGACACAGCCGCCCGCCGGCGCGCTCGCGCGCACCTCCGCTCGCCTGCTCGTTCCGACCCTCTTCTTCGCGGCGTTTGCCGCGGCGCTCGCCGCGCCCGGGCGCGCCGCCGACGCCGCCGCGCGCTGCCAGAAGGCGACCGCCGCCGTGCTCTCGAAGTGCGTGGCCAGCGTCGGCGACGCCGAGGCGGCGTGCTTCCGGAAGACCGGGGCCGCCTGCGCTGCCTCGGACGGCAAGCTCGCGAAGGCGCTCGCGCAGCTCGAGGCGAAGCTCTCGAACAAGTGCGCCGACGCCGCCGCCGTCGCCGCGGCGGGCTACGAGCCGCTGCTCCCGGCCGAGCTGGCCGAGCGCTTCCAGCGCGCCTGCACCCGCGAGGTGGACGCGATCGCCGAGCGCGTGCTCGGCGGCCCGGACGCGCCCCGCCTCGACGGCGCCTCCCCGGACGACGCGAAGTGCCTGCTGCGCGCGCAGGAGCTCTCGGCGGACGCGCTCGCCAAGGCGATCGAGAGCGCCGGGCGCTGCGCCGGCCGGCGCTGCGAGACGAGCGACCTCGACCGCACCGACGCGGCGCTCGAGAAAGTCGCCGACCGCACCGCGACCAAGCTCGGGAAGGTGTGCGACGACCTCGCCGGGCTCGTGGGCCTCGACGCACCGGCTCTCGCGAGCGAGGCGATCGGCCGCGCCGCGGACGCGGCGGCCGCGCCGTGCGATCCGCTCGACCCGGGCTCGTGTCTCTTTCCGTTCCCCAACGACTACTTCACGGTCGCCGACCTCGGCTCGCCGACGGGGCGGCGTCTCGACTTCGCCGTCGAGGCGATGCCGAAGAACGGCGCGGGGACCCCGGTCGACCCGTCGAGGTGGAACGAGGTCGACGGCTTCAGCGTCGGGCCCGTCCTGCTGCTCCACCAGCCGACCGTCGACCTCGGCACGTCGCAGGCGCCGCCCATCACCGACCTCGCCCGCTCGCTCGAGCCGGACGCCCC
>DATAGA010000466.1:0-1758 GCA_036257215.1 Myxococcota bacterium | reverse complement strand
TTAGAGGAGCTAACGTCGTTATAGCGGATCGGCCGGTCTCGTCGAGGACTTGAGCCCCGACCCTGGCGCCGCGTCCCCCGCGGGGCGGCACTTTCGGGACGATCCCCAAACGGCGAAAAGTGGAGCGTCCCTTGGGTGTTAGAACTCCGCGTAGCCCGGGACGCGGGGGAAGGGGACGACGTCGCGGATGTTGGCCATGCCGGTCATGAACTGGACGGCGCGCTCGAAGCCGAGACCGAACCCGGCGTGCGGGACGCTGCCGTAGCGGCGCAGCTCCAGGTACCACCAGTAGCGCTCGCGCGGGAGCCCCTGCGCGTCGAGCCGGCGCGCGAGGACGTCGTGGCGGTGCTCGCGCTGGGAGCCGCCGACGATCTCGCCGATGCGCGGCACCAGCACGTCCATCGCGCGCACGGTGCGCTCGTCGTCGTTCAGGTACATGTAGAACGCCTTGATCCCGACGGGGTAGTCGGTCACCACCACCGGCCGGCCGACGTGGCGCTCCGCCAGCCAGCGCTCGTGCTCGCTCTGCAGGTCGGCGCCCCACTTCACGGGGAACTCGAACGCCTCGCCGCTGCGCTCGAGCGCCGCGATCGCCTCGGTGTAGGTCATGCGCTCGAACGGCGCGTCCGCGATCGCCCCGAGCGTCGCCACGACGCCGGGCTGCACGCGCTCGTCGAAGAAGGCGAGGTCCTGCTCGCACTCCGCGAGCACGCTGCGGAAGAGCTGCTTCAAGAAGGCCTCGGCCAGCGCCGCGTTGCCGTCGAGGTCGCAGAAGGCCATCTCGGGCTCGACCATCCAGAACTCGGCCAGGTGCCGGCTCGTGTTCGAGTTCTCGGCCCGGAACGTCGGACCGAAGCTGTAGACGTTGCCGAGCGCGAGCGCGGCGATCTCCGCCTCGAGCTGGCCGGACACGGTGAGGTGCGCCTCCTCGCCGAAGAAGTCCTGGCTCCAGTCGACTCCGCCGTCGCGCAGCGGCGGCGCCTTCGGATCGAGCGTCGTCACGCGGAACATGGCGCCCGCGCCCTCGGCGTCCGACAGCGTGATGATCGGCGCGTGCAGCCAGACGAAGCCGCGCTCCTGGAAGAAGCGGTGGATCGCCCCCGCCGCGGCGTTGCGCACCCGCAGCACCGCGCCGAGGGTGTTCGTGCGCGGCCGCAGGTGGGCGATCGTGCGCAGATACTCGAAGCTGTGTCGCTTCTTCTGGAGCGGGTAGTCGGGCTCGGCGCGGCCCACGAGCTCCACCGCGCGCGCCTGCAGCTCGAAGCGCTGCCCCGAGCCGGGCGAGTCCACGAGCTCGCCGCGCACGCGCACCGCGTCGCCGTTCGCGAGCGTGCGGACGACGCCCTCGTACTCCGGGAGCGCCGGCTCGGCGAGGACCTGGAGGCCCGCGAGGCAGGAGCCGTCGTTCACGACGAGGAACGAGCGCTCCTTCGCGTGGCGCGCGGAGCGCACCCAGCCCGCGACCGCCGCCTCGCCGCCCCCCGCTTCGCGCCGCAGCAGCGCCGCGATGCGCTCTTCCGTCACGAGAAGCGTCCCTCCGTCACCGAGACGAGCCCGCGCGCGAGCGCCTCGCCGCGCGCGAGGAGGCGCTCCGCGGCGTCGGGCACGAGCGTCGACTGCAGCACCTCGTACTTCTGGTGCGCGTCCGGCTCCGCGAAGTTGCGCGGGTGCGGGAGATAGCGCATCCAGCCGTTCGCGATCGAGACGACGGCCGCGCGCGGCGCCGGCGCGCGCCGCTTCCAGTCGAGCCCGACGTCG
>DATAGA010000408.1:0-9661 GCA_036257215.1 Myxococcota bacterium | reverse complement strand
CCAGCGCGACGCCGTGCGGTGTCGCGCCGCCGAGCAGCTCGCGCGCGCGCTCGAGCGCGCCCGCCGGTGCCGGCGCCGCTCCGAGCGCGTCCGCGAGCCAGCGCGCGTCGCGCTCCACCGCGCCTGCATCGCCCGCGAGCTCGACGAGGAGGACCGGACCGTGCGGAAAGGTCGGGTCGAGCGCGGCCGCGAGCGGCGCGTCGACCGCGAGCGCCGCTCGCGCCGTCGGACGCCGCGCGGCCTCGAGGGAGCGCTCGGCGACGGCCTCGCCGAGCGGCGCGGCGAGCACGGAGCAGCACTCGGGCCGCGGCCGCAGCCGCAGCCAGGCGGAGGCGATGACGCCGAGCGAGCCGAACGAGCCGGTGAAGAGCTTGGGGAGGTCGTAGCCGGTCACGTTCTTCACCACGCGGCCGCCCGAGCGCGCGACGCTCCCGTCCGCGAGCGCCACCTCGACGCCGAGCAGCGCGTCGCGCGGCTGCGGGAAGCGCGGACCCGGGGCCGCGGCCGCGAGCGCGCCGCCGACGGTGGACGCGAGCCCCGGCGGGTCGAGCGGCAGCTCCCAGCCCGTCGGACCGACCGCCTCGCGCAGCGCCGCGAGCGGGACACCGGCCTCGGCGCATACGACGCCCTCGTCCGCGTCGAGCTCGACGACGCGGGCGAGCCGCTCGGTGGACAGCAGCGCGTCCGCCCCGCGCAGCGGGTTGCCGCAGGCGAGCCGGCTGCCGCCGCCGCGCACGAGCAGCGCTCCGCCCCGCGCACCCGCCGTCCGGAGCGCGTCGGCGAGCTCGGCGGCGTTCTGGGGCGCGAGCCGCTCGCGCAGCTCGCAGCCGTCGAAGACGAACGGCCCGCGCGCCGCCGCGGCGCCCGTCACCGAAGCGGTACGCGGTCGTAGCCGCGCGCCTTCGGGTTCGCCTCGACGCAGAAGCGCGTCGAAGGCAGCACCTTCTCCGGGTTGCTGCGGCGGTCGGGATCGAACGCGTCGCGCAGCCGGGCCATCGCCGAGAGGTCCTCGGGGCCGAAGAGGAGTCCCATGTAGTCGCGCTTCTCGAGCCCGATCCCGTGCTCGCCGCTGATGACGCCGCCGGCCTCGACGCACACGCGCAGGATCTCCGCGCCCGCCGCCAGCACGCGCTGCAGCTCGCCCGGGTTGCGCCGGTCGAACGAGATGTTCGGGTGCAGGTTCCCGTCCCCCGCGTGGAAGACGTTCGAGAGCCGCAGGCCGTACCGGTCGCAAACGGCGCAGACGCGCTCGAGGATCTCGGGCAGCTTCACGCGCGGGACGACGGCGTCGTGCACGTAGAGGTCGGGTGCGAGTCGTCCCATCGCGCCGAACGCGCCCTTGCGGGCGCGCCAGAAGCGCGCGCGCTCCGCCGCGTCGCGCGCCACCTCGACGCGCGTCGCCCCGGCGGCGGCGGCCAGCTCGCGTACGCGCTCGACCTGCCCCGCCACCGCCTCGCGCACGCCGTCGAGCTCGACGAGCAGCACGGCGCCCGCGTCGAGCGGGAGCCCGGCGGCGTAGACGCTCGCCTCGACGGCGCGCACGGTGCGCTGGTCGACGATCTCGAGCGCGGCGGGGACGAGCCCGGCGCGGATCACCGCCGTCACGGCGCGGCACGACGACACGACGTCCGGGAAGATGGCGAGCAGGGTCTCGACCGCTTCCGGCATCGGCACGAGCCGCACCCACACGCGCGTCACGACGCCGAGCGTGCCCTCGCTGCCCACGACGGCGCCGACGAGGTCGAGGTCGGGCGCGAAGCCCGTCGGGCCGCCGAGTACCACCACCTCGCCGTCCGGCAGCACGAGCTCGAGGCCGAGCACGTGGTTGGTGGTCGTGCCGTACTTCAGGGTGTGCGGGCCGCCGGAGTTCTCCGCGACGTTGCCGCCGATCGTGCAGGCCGCCTGGCTGGACGGATCGGGCGCATAGAAGAGGTTGTAGGGCGCCGCGACGCGCGAGAGATCCGCGTTCACGACCCCGGGCTGCGCCACCGCGTAGCGGTCCACGGGGTCGAGCTCGAGGATCCGGTCCATGCGCGAGCACTCGATCACCACCCCGCCGCAGGCCGCCACCGCGCCGCCCGAGAGGCCCGTGCCGGCCCCTCGCGGCACGAACGGAACGCCGGCGTCGCGACACGCCTTCACGACGGCGACCACGTCGGCCGTGTCGCGCGGCAGCACCACGGCGTCGGGCGGCCGCGCCGAGAGCGTGAGCGCGTCGGCCTCGTAGACGAGCAGGTCCTCGGGGCGCGTGAGCACGGCCTGCGCGCCGAGCCGCGCGCGCAGCGTCTCGATCAGGGCCTGCACGGCCGCGCCGTCAGGCCAGCCCGATCCGCTCGAGGTCGTCGTCGTCGAGGCCGAGGTAGTGGCCGATCTCGTGCTGGAGCGTCGTCTGGATCTGCTCCACCAGCTCCGCGCGCGTGCGGCAGATCTTCTCCAGATTCTTCTTGAAGAGGATCACGCGGTTGACGTCGCGCGCCTGCTCGGTGAGCGCGGCCTCCGTACGGGGCACGCCGATGAAGATGCCGAGGATCGTCGGCGAGACGTTCTCCGCGGTGAGGAGCTCCTCCTCGGGCAGGTCGCGCACGAGGATCGGCACGTTCTCGACTGCCTCGCGGATCGAGCGCGGCAGGTTCGCGAGCGCGTCCTCGGAGGCGCGCTGGAACACGGCGTCTTGCACCCGGACCGGCACCGCGTAGTGGTCCGGGTCGAGCGCGTTGGCGCGCCGGAAGGCCCGCTCGGCCTCCTCGTCCTCGCCGAGGCGCTCGAGCACGAGGGCGAGGTGGTAGACGGCGTGCGCGGACTCCGAGTCCATCAGCACGGCCTGCTCGAGGGCGCGGCGGCCGTCCTCGAAGCGCGCGGTCTCGAACAGGATCTGACCCTCGAACGCGCGGTAGACGGGCACGTCCGGCGCCACCTTGCCGGCGCGGCGAACGAGGAAGAGCGCGCCCTCGAGGTCGTCGAGGTAGAAGAGCGCCTTCGCCTTCAGGTAGTGGATCTCGGCCTCGGTGGCGCGGTCGGGCCGCGGCAGCTCGGGCCGGCCTGCGAGCAGCTCGTCGCAGCGCTGGAGCGCGTGCTCGTACTCGCCGCGCTCCTCGATCAGCAGCTCGATCCGGTTCAGGTGGGCCGTCATGAACTTCGGGTCCGCCATCGTGGCGAGCTCGAGCTCGTACAGCGCCTCGTCGATGCGGCCGGCGTCCCAGAGGATCTCGCCGCGGCCGTTGTGGGCCTCGGCGCCGTTCGGGTGCGCCTTCAGGGCCTCGTCCAGCCACGCGAGGGCCTCCTCGGTTCGGCCTCCGTGGGAGGCCTCCATCGCCTGATCGAGGCAATCCCAGTAGCGGTCCCTGTCCCTCATGGCCCTTTCGCGTCCCGCCCCCGCCGGCCCGACGATAGCAGAACGGCCCCCCCGACCGCGGGCTTGACCACCGTCGGAGCGAATCTACAACTACTCGATTCCGAAAGGAAAAATGCTCTAGCGCGCCCCGTGCCCCGCGGGGCCTGAGGTCAGGGCGGCGCCGGTGCCGTGCGCCTGCGGATGGCGTCCAGAACGACATCCCGCAGCTCGCTCACGCTCGCGTCGGGCAGGCGCGGGTGGGGCAGCTGACCCGTGAGCACGAGGGTGATGAACCCGTAGATCATCGACCAATCGATGATGAGGTCGTGCTCGGGGTTCGGCGTGGCGAGCTCGCCCGCCGCGACGCCGCGGACGTAGATGTCGCGGTAGCGGTCGCCGACGCGGCGGCCCGGCTCCTCGAGGTTGCGGTCGGCGAAGAACGGGAGCAGGTCCACGCTGCACATGATCTGGTATAGACGCGGGTTCTGGAACGCGAAGTCCACGACGATGCGGAGGAACTCGTCCCGCGCCGCGGCGGCGTCGGCGATCGCGCTGCAGCCTTCGGTCGCCTGCATGAGGCGCACGTTCCCGTAGCGCGCGATCTCCTGGAAGAGGTCGTCCTTGTTGCGGAAGTAGAGGTAGATCGTGGCGGGCGAGTAGCCGAGCTTGTGCGCGAGGGCGCGCATGGTGACGCCGCCGACGCCTTCGCTCGCGACGAGGCCCAGTGCCTCATCGAGAATCTTCTGCCGGAGCGATGCGTGGGACTCGGGGGTCACAGGAAAGCCCTGCCCTGAAGCCCGCGGAAGCTTCGCGTGACGCAGGGCCCGGATCTTATCAGGGCCGCGCGCCGGGTCCACGTTGCTACCATGGCATCTCCCGCGAGGAGCCCGTTGCAGAACCGCGCGATCCGCCTCGGCATCCTCGCCCTCGTCGCCGCGGCCCTCGCGCTGGGCTCGCTGCTCCGGAGCGCGCTCGGGCTCGAGCTCGACCCTGACGGCCTGCGCCAGCGCGTGGACGAGTTCGGCGCCCTGGGGCCGCTCGTCTTCGTCGTCCTGCTCTCCCTGCGGTTCGTATTCCTGATCCCCTCGGCCGTGATGCTCACCGTCGGGGGCGTCTGCTTCGGCGCCGTGCTCGGAACGGTGTACGGGGCGATCGGGCTCACCCTGATGGGCCTCTTCCAGTTCGTCCTGGTGCAGCTCGCCGGGGCCGAGTCCCTGCGCGCCCGGGTGCCGCAGCGCCTCCAGGGCGCGCTCCGGGCCGCGCGCTCCGGCCTCGGGGCAGGGACGCTGGCCCTCGTGGCTGCCTACCCCGTTGGGCCGCTGACCCCGGTTCAGCTCGCCGCGGCGCTCGCGGGCATGCCGTTCGCGGTGTACCTGCTCGCGGTCACCGCCGGGTCGACCTTGCGGGCCGGGCTCTTCGCCTGGTTCGGGAGCGCGCTCCTCGAGGGCGAGGGCGCGATCGTCGCCGGCGCGCTACTCGCGGCCGCTCTGATCCTGCCGATGCTCCACCCGCGCGCGCGCCGCTTCGTCTTCTCGAGCTTCGGCTCGCCGCGCGAGCCGTGAAGGCGCCCAGAGCGGGTCGAGGCCGGCCTCCACCTCGCTCGGCTCGAGGCTCGCGACGATCGGCCGCTGGATCGCGCCGAGGGCGGGGCGCAGTGCCAGGGTCCGCAACACGACGGGCGCCTGCGGCAGCCGCAGCGTCCCGACCGGGTAGAGCAGGCGCAGCGCCACCGCGCGGGCGGCGCTCGACGCCACGAAGAGCGAGGCGTAGACCGAGGCGTCGGCCGGCAGCCAGCGGAAGAAGGCGCCGCCGACGAGCGAGCCGACCGCGATCGCGGCGGCGTTGGCGAAGTTGAAGAGCGTGAGGACGCTCGTGCGCTCGCGCCGGTCGATCCCCTCGAAGAACGAGAGCAGCGCCGAGAGCTCGAACGCGGCCCACATGAGGCCCGAGAGCAGCTGCACCGCGAAGAGCCAGCGCAGGTCGTTCGAGAGGAGCCAGAGGGGGGGCAGCACCGCGATGCCCGTCGCGCCGAAGCGCAGCAGCGCCCGCGAGCCGAAGCGCTGGGCGACGCGGCCGAGCAGCGGCAGCGCGGCGACGCGCGAGACGAACGCCGCCGCCGTGAGCGCCGTGAAGGCGCCGTAGGAGAGCCCGAGCTCGCGCAGCATGTAGGGCGTGAAGTAGGGCGCCGCGACGTGGACGGCGAGCTGCATCGCGAGCAGGTGGCGCAGCAGCCGACCCGCGTCCGTGCCGCGCAGCCGGCCGAAGAAGCTGGTCAGCGCGACCTGGCGCACCTCCGGCAGCTCGGGGTGCGGCTCGCTCTGGCGCGCGAGGAGCCGCGAGGACGCGAGCCGCGCCACGGCCGCGGCCGCGAAGAGGAGCGCGAACACGGCCAGCGGGCTGTCGTCGCCGCCGTAGCGGTGGAGCAGCGCGCCGCCGGCCGTGAGCGAGACGAGCAACACGGCCTGGGACGTCCGGTTGCGCGCGGCGAAGTAGCGGGGGCGGATGCGCGTGGGCACGAGATCGTCGACCCACGTGTTCCAGGCCGGCCCCGCCGCCATGCCGAAGCCCCAGTACGCCACCGCCGCGAGGAAGATCCAGCCGAGGCCGAGATCTCCCCTGAGCGCCCCGAGGACGAGCGGCGCGAAGGAGAGCGCCTGCCCCGTGGCGGCCGCCACCACCCAGCGCCGGTGAGAGCGCAGCCAGGCGACACCCCACGGTGTGGTGAGCTGGAGCAGCGAGCCGACGAGCATGGGCAGCGTCGCGACGAGGCCCGACGCCGCGTCGCCGTGGCCGGCGGCCAGCGTGAAGGCCGGGACGTAGGCCTCGCCCACGCCCACCATGACGCTGAACGCGACCGCGTCACCCACCATGAGCCGCAGGTCGCGCCGCAGGCTGCGCGCGGCGCCCGGCTCCTCGCTCGGACCGGCGGACTCGGGCCGGGTGCCCGAGGCGCTCAAGGCGCGCGGCGCGGGCCCCGCAGCCGGCGCACCTCGCCCACGACCCTTTCGAGGTCGTGCCGCAGGCCCGCCAGCTCCTCCCGCATCCGGACGATGATGGCGGCGCCCGCCAGGTTCACGTCGAGCTCCTCGACGAGCTCGTGCGCCACGCGCGCGCGCTCGACCATGCGCTCGGAGTAGCGCTCGGGCTCCGGCGCGTCGCAGAGGATGATCTCCTCCGTCTCGAGCGCCACCAGGAAGCCGGCGTCGATGCCGACGATCTCGATCAGCTCCTGGCGCGAGTAGAACCTCACGAGCCCTCCAGGTTGCGCCGGACGCGCCCGCCGCCGTAGAGCGGCTCCATCGCGCGCGCGAGCTCTTCGAGCTTCGGATCGTCCGTGTCCGGCAGCTCCACGCCGAGGCGCACGAGCAGGTCGCCGCGCCCCCCGTCGCGGCGCGGCACGCCCTTGCCGCGCACGCGCAGCGTCTGGCCGTTTCGCGACCGCGGCGGCACGGTCATCGAGACCGGCCCGTCGGGCGTCGGCACGTCGACCTTCGCGCCGAGCACCGCTTCGGGCACGGTCACCGGCAGGTCGAGCAGCAGGTCGTCGCCGCGCCGCGTGAAGTACGGATGCGGCCGCACGCGCAGCCGCAGGTAGAGGTCGCCCGCCGGGCCGCCCCGTGCGCCGGCGCCGCCCTTGCCGCTGAGCCGCACGCGCGTCCCCGTGTCGCTCCCGGCCGGGATGCGCACGCGCAGGTTGGAGCCCCCGACGCCGATCCGGACCTCGTTGCCGCGCACGGCGTCGAGGAAGTCGACGTCGAGCTCGGCCTCCACGTCGGCGCCCTGGCGCGCGCGCTGCGCCCGCTCGGCGCCGAACAGCTCCGAGAGCAGGTCCTCGACGTCGACGTCGGACGAGAACGTCTCCGAGAAGGGGCTCCGGCGCGCGCCCTCGGACCAGCGCTTGTAGGCGCGCGCCTGCTCGGGGTCGAAGCCGGGCGCGAGGCCCGTCATCCCGAACTCGTCGTAGCGGGGGCGCTTCTCGTCGTCGGACAGCACGTCGTAGGCGAACGAGATCTGCTTGAAGCGCTCCTCGGCCTTCGCGTCGTTCGGGTTGACGTCGGGGTGGAACTGACGCGCGAGCTTGCGATAGGCCTTGCGGATGTCGTCCGCGCTGGCGTCCTTCGCGACGCCGAGGTCGGCGTACAGGTCGCGCTCTTCCATCACCGTAGGGTTTCCCCGCGGTGCCCGAGCGTCAACCTGCCGCTCCTACCGCAGTGGGAGCGGCACCGCGCTCACGTCGACGCGGCTGCCCGGCACGAGCCCGAGCCGGGCGAGCGAGCCCGCGCGCAGCTCCACGGCGAAGCGCGCCGGGAGGCCGCTCGCGTAGTGCCGCAGACGCCGCTCGTACTCGCTGTCGCGCTCGCCCGGTCCGCGCGGCTCGGCGCGCATGGCGTGGGTCGCCACGACGGTGCCGCGCGAGTCGAGGAACGCGATGTCGATGTCGACGAGGCAGTCCTTCATCCAGAACGCGCGCGGCGCCTCGTCGGGGAAGGCGAAGAGCATGCCGCCGCGCGGGGCGATCTCGCTGCGGCCCATGAGGCCGCGCGCGCGGCTGGCCGGGTCGTCCGCGACCTCGAGCTCGTAGGCGACGCCTGCGAGGAACACGGTTCGGGGGGGAAGCGCGTCCGCCGCTCCGGCCGCGCGCGCGAGCGCGGCGAGCACGAGCAGCGCGGCGGCGAGCGGGCGCGTCACGCGGAGCACCGTAGCTCGCGCCGGCCGGCCGGGTCGACGAGCGGAACCCGGTCCCGCGCGCTCGTTGCCTGCAGGCCGAAGCCCGCACTCCCCCGCGCCGGGCGCGCGGGGTACGCTGCCGCCCCGTGTCCGCCCGCTGCGCGCTCGCCGCGACCCTCGCGCTCGCCGCGCTCGTCGCGGCGGCGCCGGTCGCCGCGCGCCCGTCGCTCGACGACGCGAGCGACGTCGAAGGCTTCGTCACGGGCTTCCTCGAGGCGGAGCTGCGCGAGCGCCACGTGCCCGGGGCGGTGTTCGTGCTCGTGCGCGGCGACCGGGTGGTCCTCGCCCGGGGCTTCGGGCTCGCGAACGTCGCGGCGCAGACACCCGTCGATCCCAAGCGGACGGCCTTCCGGGTTGCGTCCGTCTCCAAGCTCTTCACGGCCACGGCGGTGATGCAGCTCGTCGAAGAGGGCCGCCTCGGCCTCGACGACGACGTGAACGCGCACCTTCGCTCCGTGCGCGTGCCCGAGGCGTTCGGAGAGCCTGTGCGCGTGCGCCACCTGCTCACGCACACCGCCGGTCTCGACGACCGCTTCGTCGGCATGGCGGCGCTCACCGACGAGCCGCCCGAGGCGCTCGCGGCCCACCTCGCGCGGCGGCTGCCGGCGCGCGTCTTCCCGCCGGGCCGCGCGATCAGCTACTCGAACTACGGGATTGCGCTCCTCGGCGTCCTGGTCGAGGACGTCGGCGGCAAACCATTCGAGGTCACCGTCGACGAGCGCATCCTGCGGCCCCTCGGCATGCCGCGCAGCAGCTTCCGGCCCGACGCCGCGCTGCGTGCGGATCTCGCGACGGGATACGCCCGCCGCGGCACGGATCTGCGGCCGTTGCCCTGGGACAGCGTGCTCATCGGGCCGGCCGGCGGCCTCGTCGCCACGGGCGCCGACATGGCGCGCTTCGTGCGCGCGAACCTGCGAGGGGGCGCCGTCGATGGCGCGCGCGTCCTGCGACCCGAGACGCTGGCCGAGATGCATCGCACGCAGTTCCGCCACGACCCCGAGCTCCCGGGCGTCGGCCTCGCGTTCCACGAGCGCGAGCACGGCCCCCACCGCGCCCTCGAGCACGCCGGCGACTGGGGCGGCTTCGCGAGCCTGCTCCAGCTCGTGCCCGAGTCCGACTTCGGCTTCTTCCTCTCCTACAACGTCGACGACCCCGGCCTGCGCGAGCGCTTCGCGACGGCATTCCTGACCCGCTACCTGTCCGTCGAGCGCCCGCCGCTGCCCGAGCCTGCCGCCGGCGCACAGGAGCGCGCCCGGGCGGTTGCCGGCTGGTATCGCTGGAACCGGACGACGCGCGCCGACCTCACCAAGGTCTTCGCGCCGCCGGTGCACGTCGTCGCGACCGGCGGCGGCGAGGTCCGCATCGGCTCGCCGGGGAGCCCGTTCGACCCGCTCGCGCTGCGCGAGGTCGCCCCCGACCGCTATGCGGCGTCCGGGGGCGACGAGGCGGCCGTCTTCCGGACGGACGAGACGGGGCGCGAGCTCTTCTTGAGCGCGTTCGGGCTCCCGCTCGCGTGCGAGGGCCTCGCGTGGTGGCAGACGCCGATCGCGCTCATCGGCGGGGCGGCCCTGTTTCTGGCGATGCTGCTCTCCGCTCTGTTCG
>DATAGA010000403.1:0-11762 GCA_036257215.1 Myxococcota bacterium | reverse complement strand
GTCCGGTCGCCGGGATAGAGTCCGCCGTCGAGGAGGTCGCGGTGGACGCTCGCAAGCTCTTCTCCGTCGAAGGCAAGGTCGCGCTCGTGACCGGCGGCTCGCGCGGCATCGGGCTCATGATTGCCCGCGGCTACGCCGCGTCCGGCGCGAAGGTGTACGTCGCCTCGCGCAAGAAGGACGCGTGCGACGCGGCGGCGGCGGAGCTCTCGAAGCTCGGGACGTGCGTCTCGCTGCCCGGCGACCTCTCGACGCCGGACGGCTGCCGCGCGCTGGCGGCGAAGCTCGCCGAGCGCGAGCCCGCGCTCCACGTCCTCGTGAACAACGCGGGAGCGAACTGGGGCGCGCCACTCGAGCAGTACCCCGACTCGGCCTTCGAGAAGGTCCTCGCGCTCAACGTGACCGCCGCGTTCCGGCTCACGGTCTCGCTGCTTCCCCAGCTGCGCGCGGCGGCGGCGCCCGGTGATCCGGCGCGCGTCATCAACATCGGGTCGATCGACGGCCTGGGCCCGCCGCTGCTCGAGACCTACGCGTACTCCTCGAGCAAGGCGGCGCTGCACCACCTGACGCGCCACCTCGCGCGGCGGCTGGCGCCCGAGATCACGGTGAATGCCGTCGCGCCGGGCCCGTTCGAGAGCAAGATGATGGCCGTGACGCTCGAGCGCTTCGGCGACGCCATCCGCAGCTCGAACCCGATGCGCCGCATCGGCGAGCCCGAGGACATGGCGGGGGTCGCGCTCTACCTGGCCTCGCGCGCGGGTGCGTACGTCACCGCGGCCGTGATCCCCGTCGACGGCGGGATCGCAGGGACGCGGTAGCCGCCGCACCCGGCGAGCCCGCAGGCGTCGCGGCGCCGCGTCAGAAGACGGGGCGCACGCGCAGGCGGACCGACAGCGCCGGGTGGTCGGAGAGCGGACGCGCGCCGTCGCTGAACTCGCGCGCCTCGCCGGCCTCGAGCACCTGCACGAGGACGGCGGCGCCGTCGCGCCGGTAGAGGTAGTCGAGCCGGCGCCAGGGCCCTCCCGGCGCGGGCGCGGCGCCGGTATCGGCGAGCCCGAGCGCGCGCGCGAACTCGTCGCGCAGCGCCGCGTCGCGGGGGTCCGCGGCGTCGAGGTTCAGGTCGCCGCCGAGGACCAGCGCGGCGCCCGCGGCCGTGCGCTCGAGGTGTCGCCGCAGCCGCTCGAGCTGCGTGCGCCGGGCGGCGCGGTCCGCGGGCGCGCGGCCCGCGTCGAGATGCGTGTTCACGAGGTGGAGCTCGAGCCCGCCCGGCAGCAGCAGCCGCGCGTGCTGGAAGCCCTTCGTCGCGAGGCAGTCGTTCGCGCCGCCGACCCAGCCCGAGCACGCGAGGTACGCGACGCTGTCGAGCTCGACGAGCGCACTGCGCGGGAGCCGCGTCGCGAACGTGAGGCCCGAGCCGTCGCACGCGAGCGCGCAGAAGAGCGAGCCGCGGAAGCGGCTCTCGTTGCCGCGCTCGAGCACGAAGCCGGGAAGCCCGGCGCGCAGCGGCTCGTGGTGGGCGAAGTCCTCCTGCAGCAGCGCGACGTCGTACCCCTGGAGGCGGCGCGCGATCTCGGGGAAGCGGCGCTCGGGCGCGTCGCCCGCGATCCAGCTCGGCAGGCCGTGGGTGTTGTACGTGACGACGCGCAGCTCGACGGAGGCGGGCTCCGCCCACGCGGCGGGCGAAGCGGCGACGGACACCGCCGCCAGCGCGAACGCCGCCGCCAGGCGCCATCCCCGGACGCCGCGGTTCCGAACTCGGTCGGTCAGGCCGCGGCGCCCGCCGGGGCCGCCGCGGCGGCGTCGCCCCGCGTCGCCCACCACGCCCATGCGATGAAGACGAACTGGACCGGGAGCCGCGCGTAGAGCGCCCAGAGGGGCGTCCCCTGCGCGACGAAGCGCTCGGGCGCGAAGGCCATGTAGAGGTTCGCCGGGTAGACGGCGAGGAGGAGGAGGACGAGCCCCACGCCCGCGGCGGCGCGCGTCGCCGGCCAGAGCACGGCGAGCCCTCCCAGGATCTCGAACACGCCGCTCACGTACACGAGCGTGAGCGGTGCGGGCAGCGCGGGCGGGACGATGGCGACGAAGAACTCCGGGTTCGTGAAGTGGGTGACCCCCGCGGCGACGAAGAAGAGCGCCAGCAGGAAGAGCGCGATGCGCTTGAGCAGGTTACGCGGCAGCTGGAGCACGGGATCCTCGCGTTCGCCGTAGGAGGGCCCCCAGTGTGAGGGCGCCGGTGGCCGCGAGCAAGGCGCCGCCGGGCTCCGGCGCCGGTACGTAGCTGAGCGAGGTCACCGCCGCGTCGACTCCGGCGGTCTCCTCACCGGCCTCGAAGTGGAGCAAGGCGAAGGCGGTGCCGAAGTCGGCGCGGTCGAGGGAGCTCGGGATGCCGTCGCTCGAGAGCGCCGTCTGCGTCGGGTCGACCATGTCCAGGATGAAGCGGAAGGGGACGAAACCCCCGACCGGCGCCCCCGAAACCGGCGCCTCCACGTAGAACTCGTCGATCGCGTTGTCTCCGTCGCGGAGGAACACGAGCCCGTTCGGAGCGCTGGCCTCGTAGTCGCCGAGTGCGATGAACACGTCGCGCGCCGCACCGTCGTAGCGCCCGATGGCCGGGGAGGCCTGGCCGTCAGCGACGCCGGCGTCGATGCGGACGAAGCCGGTGACCTCGGCTCCTAGCTGGAAGGTGCCGTCGTCCAGCTCGGGCGAGACCGTGCTGATCGTTCCGACGAACGTCAGCCCGTAGAACGCCGCGCCGGCCCGGGCGGGAGCCGGCGCGGCCGCGATGGCGAGCAGGGTGAGGCAGGCGAGCGGCCGGATCATGGGAGACCTCGCGGTGGGTAGGGTCGCAGCCGTCGGCGCGTGTCGCGGCGGCGAGCGCCTCACGGCACGAGCAAGAGCGCCGCGATCGCGGCCTCGAACGCGACGCCGCCCAGGTTCTGCGGGGAGCGGCTGTGGTCGAGCCACGCCGACAGGAGCCGCCCCAGCGCGGCGCCGGCCCACGCGAGCCCCGCGACGCGGCACGCGAGCGGATCCGCGGTCGCGAGCACCGCCGCACCGAGCGCGAAGAAGAAGCCGCCGTACGTCGCGCGCACCTCGGAGCGGCCGACGAGCCCGACGGGCTCGAGGCTCGTGAAGCGCGCCGCCAGGTCGGGACGCGCGAGGCCGAGCAGCCCCAGCGCCAGCATGATCAACGCACCGGCCGTGTTCCACGCCGTCATCGCGCCTCCCCGCCGGCGCCGAACGCCGCCGCGTCGAGCTCGAAGTCGAGGAGCGCTCCGAACGCGCCGGTGCGCTCGCCCACCCGCACCATGCCGAGCTTTTCGAGCACGCGCACGGACGCGACGTTGGGGGCGTCCACGTCGGCGTGGACCCGCGGCAGGCCGAGCGCGCCGAAGGCGTGGTCGAGGACGGCCCGGGCCGCTTCGGTCGCGAGCCCGCGTCCCTCGGACTCGCCGCACACGCCGTAGAGGAGGCTCGGCGCCGCGTCCGGCTCGGGGCGCTCGACGAGCGCCGCAAACGCGACCGGCGACGGCTCGCCACGCTCGAAGCCCAGCCAGAGGCCGAAGCCGCGCGAGCGAAAGCTCGCCTCGCTGCGGCTCACGAAGCCGCGCACTTCGTCCTCCGAGAGCGTGCGGTCGTCGAAGAGGAAGCGGCGGACGCTGGGCGTCGTCCACAGCCGGTGCAGGGTCCCGAGGTCGCCTTGCTGCGCGGGGCGCAACGCGAGCCGCGGGCTCGACAGCGTGGGCGCCACGGCCGGCTCTCAGAGCACGGCTTCGAAGAGCTCGAGCATCGGATGGGCGAGGTACGTGCCCTTCGGGGCCCGCGCCTGCGCGTGGGCCTTCACGAACGCCTCGGAGCGCGTCCAGGCCTCGAACGCCGCGCGCGAATCCCAGACGGTGTGCGAGGCGTAGAGCGTCTCCGCGTCGCCGCTCGGCCCGCGCAGGAGATGGAACTCGCGGAACCCGGGCACTCCGTCGAGCTGCGAGTCGCGGGTCTTCCAGAGCGTCTCGAACGCCTCTTCGGCGCCGCGCGCGATGCGGAAGCGGTTCATGGCGACGAACATCGGCTCTCCTCGTCGAGCCAGGATACCGGCGGCCCGTGCGCCGAGCACGCCGCGAGGACCCGCTCGCGCCCGCCGGGCCACGTCGTGAGGAGCACGCGAAACGCGAGCCCGCCGTCGGGGAGAAGGACCGGCTCGAGACGCAGCCAGGCGAGCGGCGCCGCCGCGCTCGCGCGCGCGCCGGCGTCGGCGAGCAGCGTTGGGAGGCGCGCCGCGCGCTCGCGGCCGAGGTACTGCAGCACGATGGAGTGGAACACGACGGTGGCGGCGCCGCGGGCCGGGCCGGGTGCGAGGCGCTGCTCCAGCCAGTCGCACGCGTCGGCGCGCTCGACGCTCGCCGGAACGGTCGCGGCCACCTCGAGCGCCGCGTCGAGCCGCGCGCGTCGCTCCACCTGGTCGGGCCATAGGAAGCTGCGCAGCGTGAGTCGTCCTGGTTCCGCGACGGGGTCGACGGGACGCGCGTCGCACCCCGCGCGCGAGGCGACCCTTAGCTCCCCGCGCAGGTCGGCGGGTGGTCCGTCGAAGATGCCGGTGAGCCGAACCGATGCGGCCGGATCGCCCCAGGCGACGCCGCCTCCTTCGTAGCGGAAGCGGTCGAAGCGCAGGTTCAGCCCCGCCGACGAGCCGATCTCGAGGAGCCGCAGCGGCAGCCCGCTCTCGCGTGCGACGGCGAGGAAGCCGCCGAGGAGGCACGCCGAGCGGCCTACCTCGTTCGTCTGGACGGGCTCGAGGACGAGCGCGCGAAGCGCGTCCCGCTCCGCCTCGAGCACGTCGCGGAAGGCGGCCCACACCTCCGCGTCGGTGCCGGGGTTGCCGCCCGCCGACGGGTAGTGGCGCGCGAGCGCCGGCGCGCGTCCGTCGAGCGCCAGACGGTGCACCGCCCCGGTCAGTCGCAGCGCGAGCACCGACTCGGGCGCGTCGTCCTCGCGCCCGGCGAGGACGTCCCAGGTCGCACCGCCGGCGGCGCAGTCGACGGCGGCGCGCGTCAGGAGGTCCGCGTAGAGCGGGGAGCCGAGCGCGCGGCACCAGCCGGCCTGGCGCTCGAGAGGCTCCGCCGCGCGTCGCCTCCGCTGCGCCTCTCCGCCTGCCCGCGTCATACCAGCACCCTCCTGAAGCTCCCTTTTCCGATCCCGGATAGCCACGGTCCGCGGGCTTCGCCCGCGGTTCCGCGGCTAGCGCGGCAAGAGGAGGAGCGCCTCGCCGTACGCGAGGCGCAATGCCACTACGGTGAGGACGCCCTGGTAGAGCGCTCGAAAGTCCTCCTCGCGCACGCGCGCCAGCAGCCGCGTGCCGAGCCACGTGCCGGCGACGGCCGTCGCCGAGAGCGCGCACAGGGGCAGCAGCCACTCGCTGTAGGCGAAGCCGACGACGCCGAAGGCCGCGATCTTCGCGACGTGCTGTGCCGTCGCGCACGCCGCCTTCGTCCCGATCAGCTGGAAGCGGTCGAGGCCGAGGCGCAGGAAGAACGGCGCGTCGAGCGGGCCGGTGGCGCCGATCGTGGGAGAGAGCAGGCCCACCATGCTGCCGACGAAGAACAGCGTCCGCCCCGGCGAGGTCGCGTCGCCCCGCGCGCCGTGCGCGAGCCAGCCGGGGCGCCAGGTCGCGACGAGGACGAAGACGCCGATGGCGAGCTCGATGCCCCGGGTCGGCAGGGCGCGCGCGAGCGTGACCCCCACGAGCGCCATGGGGAGGAGCGGCGCGGAGAAGCTCGCCACGAGCGGCCAACGCACGTGGCGGCGCTGCGCGACGACGCGTGACGAGTTGGAGACGAGCTGCACGGCGGCGTGGAGCGGAATCGCGACGAGCGGCGGAAGCCAGAGCAGCATGAGCGCGAGCAGCGTGATGCCGCCCGCCATTCCGACGACGGCGGAGAGCGCGCCGGTCGCGACCGAGGCCGCGCACAGGAGCGCCAGCGCGCCGGGAGCGAGCATCACGGCGCGGCCGCGGCGGCCGGCGGACCCGCCGGCGCAGCGCCAGCGGGCGGCGTCGCACCCGGCCGCGGCCCGACGTAGTTCTGCTCCGGCCGGATCAGCCGGCCCGCTGCGCGCTGCTCCTCGGCGTGCGCGAGCCAGCCCGCCACGCGGCCCACGGCGAAGATCGGCGTGAAGAGCGCGCGGGGGAGGCCGATCGCGTCGAGCAGCACGGCGGTGTAGAACTCGACGTTCGTCTCCAGGCGGCGGCCGCGGTGGCGCCGCGCGAGGACGCCGACGGCCGCGCGCTCCACCGATCGCGCGAGTCGGAGGTACCGGCTCCCGACTCCGGCCGCCTCGAGGCGCTCGACCGCGTCCTCGAGCACCGCAGCGCGCGGATCGCGCACCCGATAGACCCGGTGGCCGAGCCCCATGATGCGGCGGCCCGCGGCGAGCTCGGTTTCGAGCCACGCCCCGGCGCGCTCCGGGCGCGCGATTCCGTCGAGCATGTCGAGCACCGGCCCCGGCGCGCCGCCGTGGAGCGGCCCCTTCAGCGCCCCGAGCGCCGCGACGACGGCGGAGACGAGGTCCGAGCCCGTCGAGGCGACGACGCGGGCCGTGAACGTCGAAGCGTTCATGCCGTGCTCGGCGACGGTCACGAGGTAGGCGTCGAGCGCTCGCGCCCGCGCCGGGTCGGCGGTCCCGGTCGCCATGCGCAGCACGTCTGCGGCGTGGGGCAGGGTCGGATCGGGCGCGAGCGGAGCGGCGCCCGCGCGACGGCGCGCCCACGCGGCGGCGAAGACGCCCGCCGCGCCCGTGAGACGCGCGCGCGTGGCGTGGGGCGCGTCCGCCTCGCGCAGGTGCGCCATCGCGGCGCGCAGCGCCTCCATGCCGTCGTCCGCGGCGAGCGCGTCGCCGAGCGCCCCGAGCCGCTCGAAGGCATCGCCCCGTGCCGCGCCGAGCGCCGCCGCGATGCGGGCGCGACGGGCGGCGTCCGGCAGCGCGCCGCCCGTGAGGAGGTCGTAGACGTCCTCGAAGCCCGCGCGCGCCGCGAGCTCTTCTACGTCGAAGCCGCGCACGAGCAGGCGCCCGCGCTCGCCGTCGACGTGGGAGAGCACCGTGTCGGCGACGACCACGCCGTCGAGCCCGCCGCGGCCGCGACCGTTCGCCCCGCCGCCCGCCATGACCGCACCTCCTCGGGCTGCTACCGTAGCGATGCGGTCAATGTGCATCAATATATTGATATAGCGTGGACGACGATCAACACTACGTGAGCGCGCGGGAGGCGTCCCGACTGCTCGGCGTCAAGCCGGCGACGCTGTACGCGTACGTGAGCCGCGGCCTCCTCGAGAGCGCGCCGGGCGAAGGCGGCCGCGCGCGGCGCTACCGGCGCACGGACGTCGAGCGGCTGCGCGCCGAGGGCCGCCGCGGCGGCACGTCGCCCGCGCTGCGCTGGGGCGAGCCCGTGCTCGACTCGGGTATCACGGCCATGACCCAGGAGGGCCCGGCCTACCGCGGGCGCTCCGCGCTCGCGCTCGCGCGCGAGGGCGTCGCGTTCGAAGCGGTGGCGGAGCTGCTCTGGACCGGCGTCCTGCCCGAGGGCCGACCCGAGTGGCCGGCGGACACGCCCGACCTCGCGCCGCTGGGCGCGCTGGCGCCGACGGGCTCGCCGCCCGCGGCGTTCCATGCGCTCGTCGTCGCCGCGCTCGCGCCGCGCGACCCCGGACGCTTCGACCTGCGCGGCGACGCGGTGCTCGAACGCGCGCGGCGCTTGATCCGCACCCTCGCCGTCTCGCTGGCCTTCCTGCACGAGGGCGGTGCGCGCACGCGCGGACTGCGCGCGGCGCGCGCGGCGCGCGGGATCGCGCTCGTCGCGGCCGCGGCGCTCGGTGCGCCGCCCCGCCCGCGCACGCTCGCCGCGCTCGACCGCGCGCTCGTCCTCCTCGCCGACCACGAGCTCAACGTCTCGACGTTCGCCGCGCGCGTGGCGGCGTCGGCGCACGCGGACCCGTACGCCGCGCTCCTCGCGGGGCTCGCGGCGCTCTCCGGACCGCGCCACGGCGCGGCGTCGGACCGCGTCGAGGCGCTGCTGCTCGAGCTCGAGGCGACGGGCGACGCCGAGCGCGTCGTGCACGAGCGCGAGCGACGCGGCGAGCTCGTCCCCGGCTTCGGCCACGCCTTCTACCCGGGCGGGGACCCGCGCGCGAAGCTGCTGCTGGAGACCGCGCGCGGGCTGGCTCCGCGCGCCAGCGCCGCGGCGCCGCTCTTCGCGTTCGTCGAAGCGATGCGCGCCGCCGGGAAGCCCGAGCCCAACATCGACGCCGCGCTCGTCGCGCTGCGCGCGGCGCTCGGCCTCCCGCGCGGCGCCGCCGCGGGCCTGTTCGCCGTCGGCCGCGCGGCGGGCTGGTTCGCGCACGTCCTCGAGCAGTATTCGACCGGCGTGCTGCTGCGCCCGCGCGCCCGCTACGTGCTGCCGCGCGGCTGAGCGGCGGCGCGCGGCGCTGCGGGTCCCGCCTCGGATACCGCCCTGGTATCCTCCGCGCCCGTGGAGACGCCGCTCGGGATCGACGTGATCGTGCTCGGCGTCGCCTGGTACGTCGTCCTCCTCTTCTCGCTCACCGTGCACGAGGCCGCGCACGCGTGGGCGGCGCTCCGCGGCGGCGACCGCACCGCGTATCTCGGCGGACAGGTCTCGCTCGACCCGCTGCCCCACGTCCGCCGCGAGCCGCTCGGCATGGTCGTCTTCCCGCTGCTCGCGTACGCGTTGAGCAGCGGCCAGTGGATGTTCGGCTGGGCGAGCACTCCGTTCGATCCGCTCTGGGCGCGCCAGTACCCGCGCCGCGCCGCGTGGATGTCGCTCGCCGGTCCGACCGCCAACCTGGCCCTCACGCTGGCGTCGGGCGCCCTCCTGCGCACGGGGCTCGAGGCGGGCGTCTTCTACCCGGAGCCCGTCGGGTTCAGCCACCTGGTCGGCGCGGTGGAGGGCGGCGTCTTCTCCGCCGCGGCGACGATCCTCTCGATCACCTTCACGCTCAACCTCGTGCTGTTCGTGTTCAACTTGTTTCCGCTCCCCCCGCTCGACGGCGCGGGCGCCATCGGGCTGATCCTGCCGGAGCAGGCGACCCGTCGGCTGCAGGAGGCGTTCGCATCGCCGGCCGTCGCGCTCGGGGGACTCCTCCTCGTCTGGCTCGTGTTCCCGCGCGTCTTCGCTCCGGTGCACCTCGCGGCGCTCCGCTTCCTCTACGCGGGCGTGGCCGTCTCTTGAGCGACGTCTCGGACCGCGACCCGCGCCCCGCGCCGGACGCCGGCTCGGCGATCGCGCTCGAGGGCTCGGCCAACTTCCGCGACCTCGGCGGCTGGGCGGCCGCGGGCGGCCGCCGCGTGCGGCGCGGCCGCCTCTACCGCAGCGACGCGCTCCACCGGCTCACCGCGGCCGACGTGGCCCTGCTGCGCGGGCTCGGCGTCGCGACCGTCGTCGACCTGCGCTCGAGCCACGAGGTGGAGGCCGAGGGACGCGGCCCCCTCTGCGAGCCGCCGGCGCGTTACCACCACGTGCCGTTCTTCGACGGGGAGCGCAGCGGAGCTTCGGCGCCGCCCGGCGACCTCGCCGAGATCTACTTCCAGATGCTGCGCTTCGCCGCGAAGCCGATCGCGCGCGCGCTCGAGGTCCTCGCCGCGTGCGAGGCGCCGGCGGTGTTCCACTGCGCGGCCGGGAAGGACCGCACCGGGGTCCTCGCGGCGGTGCTGCTCTCCTCGCTCGGCGTCGCCGACGAGGACGTGGTCCTCGACTACGCGCGCACGCAGGCGGCGATGGAGCTCGTCACCGCGCGGCTGCGCGAGAGCGACGCGTACGCGTACGTCTTCACGGAGCTCCCGCCCGAGACGCTGCACGCGCGGCCCGAGACCATGCGCGCGCTGCTCGCGCGCGCGCGCGCCGAGTGGGGCTCGCTGCGCGACTACGCGCGCTTCGCCGGCGTCCCCGACGCGGCCCTCGACGCGCTCGCGGCGCGGCTCGTCGAGTAGCCGCCGTCAGCTCCTCGCGGCCGCGGCGCGCATGGCCGCGCGCCGCGCGTCCGCCATCTTGTGGAACTCGTCGGTCGTGTTGACGCGCGGGAACGGCTCGCTCGGCACCGGGACGCCGAGCGCCGCGCAGAGCGGTCCCCAGCCGTCCGACGCGCGCCACTCGACCAGGCGCTCGTTCGGCACGCGCGCGCGGACGTCGGCATTGTGGCGCGCGTAGGCCTCCAGGCTGGCTGCCTCGTCGTCGAGAGCCAGGGTGAAGTGGCGGGACCACATGACGTCGGTCATCTCCTTCCACTCGCCCCTTGCCTCGCGAGAGGCGGGGAAGATGGTGCTGCTCGCGCTCTTCCACCAGCTCGCCGGGTCGCGCACGGAGAGGAGCACGATCGCGTCCGGGAAGGCGGCGCTCACTTCGGGCCAGTACGCGGCCACCGGCCAGTCAACCGCCGCGGCGTAGCCGCGAAAGAGCGCCCGCCAGTCGACGGGCTCGCCGCGCCCGGCCGCGAGCCAGCGGCCGACGTGGTCCGGATGCGTGAACACCTCGATCATGTGGTAGCAGGGCGCGCCGAGGAGTCGCTCGAGCGCGACCTTGAGCGAGGTCGTGCCCGTGCGGCCCACGCCGGCGCCGACGACCCGCAGCGTCACGCGGCGTCCGAGGCGTACGCGCCGCCGCGCGGGATGGGAGCGCCTCTCAGCACGCGCACGAACGGCGGGATCTCGAGGACGAGCGTCGCGACGACGCCCGCGGCCGTGAGACCGAGCGCCACGCGGCTCGCGAGTGCACCTTGCGGGAGCCACGCGAGGAGCGCCGCGACCACGGCCGTCGAAGCGGCGAAGCCCCCGAGCGACATGGCCGCGAACTCGCGCCGTCCGTTCCGGTCGGCGTCGAAGCGGAAGAGGAAGGGATCGGTGAGGCGCAGCGGAGGGTGGACGCGGGCGCGGGCGAGGCCCGCTCCGGCGAGGTGTCCCCAGTCGTGCGCGAGGTAGCCGGCGAGCGCGGTGAGAGCGCCCGTCGCGACCGCGACGAGCGCGGGCAGCGCGCCCGTCGCGCCGCGCAGCCGCGCGTCGAGCGACCAGAGCGCGAGCGCGGCCGCCGCGAGAGCCGCGTCGCGCGCGGCGTGGCGCGCGAAGCCGCTCACCGCTCGTCCTCGCCGCCGCGCGGGCCGCCGGGCTCCGCGCCCGCCGCGTCGCGGGCGTCCCCGTCGACGACTGCCGCTGTCGCGTCGTCGGCGCGGCGCAGCTCCGCCGCGAGGAGCCAGGCGACGCCCGCCACGATGCAGACGTCCGCCACGTTGAAGACGCCCGTGCGCAGCGGCCCGAGGCCGAGGCTCACGAAGTCGGTCACGGCGCCGCCGTTCACGAGCCGGTCGAGCCAGTTCGCGACGCCGCCGCCGGCGAGGAGGCCCAACGCGACGAGCGAGCGGCCCGACGCGAAGCCTCCCGAGACCGCGAGCGCGCAGAAGAGCGCGAGGCCTGCGGGCACGACGCCCAGGAAGAGCACGCGGCGCACGGCGTCGGGGAGCAGCGCCCCGACGCTCAGGAAGGCGCCCGGGTTCTGCACGAGGTCGAGCCGCAGGACGTCGCCGAGCAGCGAGAGCCCGGTGCCGGGCCCGAGCGCTCGCTCGGCGACCTCCTTCGTCGCGTGGTCGCAGCCGACGCAGAGCGCGACGACCGCGGCGAAGAGGAGCGCGCGACGACGAAGACGTGCCACGGGCCGGGAGGATACCCGACGCGGGGACCCGCGGTGCGCGTCGTCAGGAGGACCGGGCCCTGCG